>NZ_NEJX01000020.1:38630-121000 GCF_002113245.1 Pseudomonas sp. B13(2017) | reverse complement strand
CCTCGCGCCGGTCTTGCTCCCGGGAGTACGCGCTGCAGGCCCCATCCATGGGGCCTCAGCGCTTGACGGGCATCCATGCCCGTCACCTCCCTCCGCAAGACCTCTGCTCGGCCTCCTGAAGTCGCGAAGATCAAGATCAAGATCAAGATCAAGATCAAGATCAAGAGCAAGAGCAAGAGCAAGAGCAAGAGCAAGAGCAAGATCAGGAGCAGGAGCAGGAGCAGGAGCAGGAGCAGGAGCAGGAGCAGGAGCAGGGCGCGTCTTCACAGGCGGTGCTTGGACCACGTCGCGCGATGCGCGACAATAGCGATCATTTGCGGAGTCCCCCATGACCGATTTCACCCCCGACGCCATCCTCGACGCCACCGGCCTGAACTGCCCGGAACCGGTGATGATGCTGCACCAGCACGTGCGCAACCTGGCCGCTGGCGGCCTGCTCAAGGTCATCGCCACCGACCCCTCGACCCGCCGCGACATCCCCAAGTTCTGCAACTTCCTCGGCCACGAACTGCTGCAGCAGCAGGAAGACGCCGGTACCTTCCTGTACTGGATCCGCAAGAAAGCCGACTGAGCCGCTCTGGAACACGCCCGGCGTTGCGCCTACACTGCGTTCCCCAGACAGGAGAGCGCCATGCTGATAGTTGCCGACGAGAACATCCCGCTGCTCGATGCCTTCTTCCAGGGTTTCGGCGAAATCCGTCGTTACCCGGGCCGAAGCCTCGATGCCGCCAGCGTAAAGGACGCCGACATCCTGCTGGTGCGCTCGGTGACCAAGGTCGACCGCCAGTTGCTCGAAGGCAGCCGCGTGCGCTTTGTCGGCACCTGCACCATCGGCACCGACCACCTCGACCTGAACTACTTTGCCGAGGCCGGCATTCACTGGAGCAGCGCACCGGGCTGCAATGCCCGCGGCGTGGTCGATTACGTGCTGGGCAGCCTGCTGACCCTGGCAGAACTGGATGGCGTGGCACTGCCCGAGCGCGTGTATGGCGTGGTAGGCGCGGGTGAGGTGGGTGGCCGCCTGGTGCGGGTGCTGCACGGCCTGGGCTGGAAGGTACTGGTATGCGACCCGCTGCGCCAGGCCGCCGAGGGCGGTGACTACGTCAGCCTCGAGACCATCCTGCAACAGTGCGATGTGATCAGCCTGCACACCCCCTTGCAGCGTGGCGGCGAGCACCCGACCTGGCACCTGCTGGGCCAGGCGCAGCTGGCGCAGTTGCGCCCCGGTGCCTGGCTGGTCAACGCCAGCCGTGGCCCTGTAGTGGACAACGCCGCCCTGCGCGAACTGCTGCTGGACCGCGAAGACCTGCATGCGGTGCTGGATGTGTGGGAGGGTGAGCCGCAGGTCGACCTGCAACTGGCCGACCTGTGCACATTGGCTTCGCCGCACATTGCCGGCTACAGCCTCGACGGCCGCCAGCGTGGTACGGCGCAGATCTACCAGGCGCTGTGCCGCTTCCTCGGTGTGGATGAACAGGTGCAACTGGCCGACCTGCTGCCCCGGCCGCCGCTGGCGCAGATCGAGCTGGATGCCAGCACCGACCCGGCCTGGGCCTTGGCCACCCTGTGCCGCGCGGTGTACGACCCACGCCGCGACGATGCCGATTTCCGCCGCAGCCTCAGCGACGACCCGCAGCAGCAGCGTGCAGCGTTCGACCAGTTGCGCAAGCAGTACCCGCCACGGCGCGAGATCGAGGGGCTGGCGGTGCGCTTGCGCGGGGAGTCGCCGCAGTTGGCGCAGCTGGTCAGTGCCTTGGGTGGGGTGTTGGTCTGACAGCCTTTTGAAAGCTGTGCCGGCCTCTTCGCGGGCTTGCCCGCTCCTACAGGGACCACACAGGCCCTGAGGTCAATGGGGGACCTGTGGGAGCGGGCAAGCCCGCGAAGAAGGTTGAGCTGATCTGTCAGGATTATCCAAGGCAAATAAAAACCCGGCGCAAGCGCCGGGTTGCAAGAATTCGCCGATCAACCTTTGCGTACGCGCTCTACCCGGCTTTCTTCCAGGGCCTTGCAGGCCTGCTGGATCATCTGCTCGGTGATCGGTACTTCGCGCCCCTGGGCATCGATGATCGAACCGCACACCTGCGGCTGAGGGGTAGTCCGGGGCTTCTGGTTGTCGCTGCCATGCTGCAAGCTCATGTATTGTCTCCTCATCAGGTTCAAGCGCAGGTTAACCCTGTGCCGTGACTGGCCTGTGACAGTACCTGCAGGGTCACGGCAGGCACAGTCGAACAGAAACGGCGGTAAAGCTCCATAGCCTGGTTAGACCGATAGGCTATAGCAACCCTGCAAGGGTTCCACAGGCGTGGATGAGTGGTAGGCTGCGGTTTCCCCGCCAATGTGGTCAGCGCCATGCCCGAATCGGTTTCCCCGCGTCAACGCCGCGCCTTGCGCCTGGGTTGGCAGTTTGTCCGTCCGTACCGTCGCCAGGTGCTGCTGGCCTTGCTGGCCCTGGTAGTCACCGCCGCCATCACCCTGTCCATGGGCCAGGGCATCCGCCTGCTGGTGGACCAGGGCTTCATGACCCGCTCCGCGCATCAGCTCAACCAGACCATCGGCCTGTTCCTGCTGCTGGTGGTGGCCCTGGCGGTGGGTACCTTCAGCCGCTTCTACCTGGTGTCGTGGATCGGCGAGCGCTGCGTGGCCGATATCCGTCGGGCCGTGTTCGACCACCTGATCGGCCTGCATCCCGGGTTTTTCGAAGACAACCGCAGCTCCGAGATCCAGTCGCGGCTGACCGCCGACACCACCTTGCTGCAATCGGTAATCGGCTCTTCGCTGTCGATGTTCCTGCGCAACGCGCTGATGGTCATCGGTGGCGTGGTGTTGCTGTTCATCACCAACCCCAAGCTCACCAGTATCGTGGTGGTGGCCCTGCCGCTGGTGCTGGCGCCGATCCTGCTGTTCGGCCGCCGGGTACGCAGCCTGTCGCGGCAGAGCCAGGACCGGGTGGCCGATGTGGGCAGCTATGTGGCCGAGACCCTCGGGCAGATCAAGACCGTGCAGGCCTACAACCACCAGGCACATGACCGCGAGCTGTTCGCCGGCACAGTCGAAGCGGCGTTTGCCGTGGCCCGGCAGCGGATTGCCCAGCGCGCCTGGCTTATCACCCTGGTGATCGTGCTGGTTCTGGGAGCAGTGGGGGTGATGTTGTGGGTTGGCGGCATGGACGTGATCGCCGGGCGTATTTCCGCGGGCGAACTGGCCGCCTTCGTGTTCTACAGCCTGATCGTAGGCAGCGCCTTCGGCACCCTCAGCGAGGTGATCGGCGAGTTGCAGCGGGCGGCGGGCGCCGCCGAGCGCATTGCCGAACTGTTGGCGGCGCGCAGTGCGATCCTGCCGCCCGCCATGGCGCAGGTGCTGCCACAGCAGCGGGCCAGTGGGCATATCGAACTGCAGCAGTTGGTGTTCGCCTACCCATCACGGCCCTCGGTGGCGGCTGTCGATGGCCTGAGCCTGACCATCGAGCCGGGGCAGACCGTGGCGCTGGTGGGCCCGTCGGGGGCGGGCAAGTCGACCTTGTTCGATTTGTTGCTGCGCTTCTACGACCCCCAGCAGGGGCGCATCCTGCTCGATGGCCGGGCGATCACCGAACTCGACCCCGATCACCTGCGCCAGCAGTTCGCCCTGGTGGCACAGAACCCCTCGCTGTTTCGCGGCACGGTCGAGGCCAACATCCGCTATGGCCGGCCCGAGGCGACCCTGGCCGAGGTCGAGGCAGCCGCCCGGGGTGCCCATGCCGACGCATTCATCCGGCAATTGCCGCAGGGCTACCAGACACCGCTGGGCGAGGGCGGCATCGGCCTGTCCGGCGGGCAGCGGCAGCGCCTGGCCATCGCCCGTGCGCTGCTGGTCGATGCGCCGATCCTGTTGCTGGACGAAGCCACCAGCGCACTCGACGCGCAAAGCGAACACCTGATCCAGCAGGCGCTGCCCAGCCTGATGGCCGGGCGCACCACCCTGGTGATCGCCCATCGCCTGGCTACTGTCCAGCATGCCGACCGTATCGCGGTCATCGACAAGGGCAGGCTGGTGGCGGTGGGGACGCATCGCCAGCTGATCGAAGAGAGCCCGCTGTATGCCCGGCTGGCGGCCTTGCAGTTCACCACGGGGTAGCTTGTAGTGGCGTTGTAACATTTCTGTAGTATTTGCCTGAGAGTATCTAGCTCAACTGTTGCGTAAGTGCTCGACCTGGCTGCCATTGCTTGATGGCAGCCTTTTTTTGGCCTGCCAGTAACCGGGCTGCGTTGCACCCCATTGCCAACTTGCGCGGCCCCCGGTCTTCCTCCTGCTTTCCGAGATCCAAGATGTTGCGTAAATCCCTCAGAGTGCAAATTCTCTCCCTGCTCGGCGGCAGTCTGGTGGCGATGTTGCTGATCGCCCTGGTGTGCTTCCAGTTCCTCTCGTCCAGCGTGCGCGGCTACGCCGAGCTGGTCGACGGGCCGCTGCGGGCCTCGCAGTTGATCGACGAAGCCAACCTGCAGTTCAAGATCCAGGTGCAGGAATGGAAGAATGTGCTGTTGCGCGGGCGCCAGCCGGCTGACATGGACAAGTACTGGCAGCAGTTCCAGGCTCGCGAGCAGCAGGTGCAGCAACTGCTCGGGCAATTGATCGACAGCAGCGACGCGAGGCTCAAGGCGCCGCTGCAGCAACTGCGTGACAGCCACCGGCAGCTGGGCCAGGCCTATGCGCAGGGGCGCCAGGCATTCCTGGCGGCGGGCGGCGACCCGGTGGCCGGCGACCAGGCGGTCAAGGGCGTGGACCGCGCTGTCAGCGAGCAGATGAGCGAACTGGTCGAGCAACTGCGTGCCGAAGCCCGTCAGCACGCCGCCAGCCTGAGTGCCGGCGCCGAGCGCACGGTATGGCTGGGCCTGCTGGTGATGCTGGCCTCGGCCGTGCTGGTGGGGCTGCTCAGTCTGTGGCTGGTCAACCGCAGCCTGATCGAGCCGATCCGCCAGTTGATCGACTATGTCGCGCAGCTTAGCCAGGGCCGCTTTGCCGCCCGGGTAGACAGCCGCCGCGAGGACGAACTGGGTCGCCTGGCGCGGGCCGCCAACACCCTGCGCGATTTCCTCGCCGACACGGTCGGCCGGCTGCAGGACAACGCCCAGGAGCTGGAAGGCGCCAGCGGCCAGCTGCGCAGCATCGCCGGCGACATGGCCCGTGGTACCAACGACCAGTTCCAGCGCACCGACCAGGTGGCCACGGCCATGCACGAGATGTCCGCCACCGCCCAGGAAGTCGCGCGCCATGCCGCCGAGGCCGCCCGCGCGGCGGACGACGCCGACCACAGTGCCCAGGCGGGCGAGCAGGTGATGCAGCAGACCATCGACATCATCGGCGCGGTCAACCGCGAAATTGCCGACACGGCGGCGGTGATTCGCGATCTGGAGCATGACAGCACGCGCATTGGCAAAGTGCTCGAAGTGATCCGTGGCATTGCCGAGCAGACCAACCTGCTGGCGCTCAACGCGGCCATCGAAGCGGCCCGTGCCGGCGAGGCCGGGCGAGGTTTTGCGGTCGTCGCCGATGAAGTGCGCAGCCTGGCCCAGCGCACGGCGGCGTCGATTGCCGAGATCCACCAGATCATCGAAGCGGTGCAGTCTGGGGCGGTGGAGGCGGTCAAGGCCATCGAAAGCGGCCAGCAGCGCAGCGGGGAGGGTGCCGAGCAGGTGCAGCAGGCCGGGCAGATGCTGCAGCGCATCACCCTGGCAGTGGAAGCGATCCGCGACATGAACCGGCAGATCGCCACGGCGGCCGAAGAGCAGACCAGCGTGGCCGAGGACATCTCGTGCAACCTGATCGAAATCACCCGCATCGCCACGGCCAACCAGCAGGCGGTGCAGCATACCGAACAGGCGGGGCAGCGCCTGCATGGGTTGTCGGGGCAGCTGGGTGAAGTCACCTCCCGCCTGAGCGCCTGATCTTTCAAGGGGGCCGCTGCGCGGCCCATCGCCGGCAAGCCAGCTCCCACAGGGGGCGGTGCAGGCCTGCTCTTTGTGGGAGCTGGCTTGCCGGCGATGGGGCGCGTAGCGACCCCTAGGGGGAAACCCGCCATCTGACAAGGGCAAGCTGTTCCCCATTGGCGGATTGTCGCCATCTACCCCATCGCCCGCCCCCTGTATTCACTGCTCCAGACCCAGTTGGCACGTTCCCTGCTCAAGGCGGCGCGCGTGTACACAACAACTGGATAACATCAATGAAGAAATTCCTGCTGACGTTCCTCTGCCTGGGCGTCATCGGCTGCTCCAAACCCGCGGAGCCGGAAAAGACCGTCGATGTGCTGCTGATTGGCGGTGGCATCATGAGTGCCAGCCTGGGCACCTACCTCACCGAGCTGGAGCCTTCCTGGAAGGTCGACGTCTACGAACGCCTGGACCAGGTGGCCGAAGAAAGCTCCAACGCCTGGAACAACGCCGGTACCGGTCACTCCGCGTTCTGCGAGCTGAACTACACCAGCGTCGGCAAAGACGGCAGCATCGACATCAGCAAGGCCGTTGGGGTCAACGAGCAGTTCGAGGTGTCCAAGCAGTTCTGGGCCTACCAGGTCGAGCAGGGCGTGCTCAGCAACCCGAAGTCGTTCATCAACAACGTGCCGCACATGAGCTTTGTCTGGGGTGACGACAACGTCGCCTTCCTGCACAAGCGCGTCGACGCCCTGCAGCACAGCTCGCTGTTCCGCGGCATGGAAATCTCCGAAGACCACGAGCAGATCCGCAAGTGGGCACCGCTGGTGATGGAAGGCCGTGACCCGGAGCAGAAAATCGCCGCCACGCGCATGGCCATCGGCACCGACGTGAACTTTGGCGAAATCACCCGCCAGTTGTTCGCGGCGATGACCCGCAACCCCAATGTGTCGTTGAACCTGCGTCATGAAGTGCGCGACATCGTGCGCAACGACGACGGCACCTGGCATGTGCGGGTGGCTGACCTTGCCAACGGCGGCGAGGAAAAGGCCGTCAACGCCCGCTTCGTGTTCATCGGTGCTGGTGGTGGCGCGCTGAAGCTGCTGCAGAAGTCGGGCATCCCTGAAGCCGAAGGCTATGCCGGCTTCCCGGTCGGTGGCCAGTTCCTGATGACCGACAACCCCGACCTGGTCGCCCGCCACCAGGCCAAGCTGTACGGCAAGGCCTCGGTCGGCGCGCCGCCGATGTCGGTACCGCACCTGGACACGCGGATGATCGATGGCAAGCAGGTGCTGCTGTTCGGCCCGTTCGCCACCTTCTCCACCAAGTACCTCAAGCACGGCTCGCTGCTGGACATGTTCGCCTCGCTGAACAGCCACAACGTGCTGCCGATGGTCAAAGCCGGTATCGACAACATCGACCTCAGCACCTACCTGATGGGGCAGTTGATGCTCAGTTTCGATGACCGCATGAACGCGCTGCGCGAGTACTTCCCCAACGCCAAGAACGAAGACTGGAAGCTGCTGCAGGCCGGCCAGCGGGTGCAGGTGATCAAGAAGGACCCGGTACTGGGCGGTGTGCTGCAGTTCGGTACTGAAGTGGTGGCGGCCCAGGACGGCAGCATCGCTGCATTGCTGGGGGCATCGCCGGGTGCCTCGACCGCGGCGCCGATCATGCTGACCGTGCTGGAAAAGACCTTCAAGGACCGTATCCAGTCGCCAGCCTGGCAGGCCAGGCTCAAGGAAATCGTGCCAAGCTATGGACAGAAGCTGAACAACAACCTGGCGCTGACCAACCAGACCCGGGCCTGGAGCAGTGAGCGCCTGCAGTTGCTGTATGTGCCGGTGGAGGCTGAGGTGTCGCACTGACACATGTGGGAGCGGCCTTGTGTCGCGAAAGGGTCGCAACGCGGCCCCAGGATTTCAGCCAGGCTGCACAAGTTGCTGGGGGCTGCCTTGCAGCCCTTTCGCGACACAAGGCCGCTCCCACAAGGGGGGCGCGCGCTGGGGCAGGGCACTTTTCAAGGCACAACAAAAAGCCCGCACTAGGCGGGCTTTTTGACGAGGATTTGGTCGGAGAGACAGGATTCGAACCTGCGGCCTTCTCGTCCCGAACGAGACGCGCTACCTGGCTGCGCTACACTCCGATGAAGGAAATCCTACTGCATACTTTTTTTGCACGCAAGCCCTTGTTGTTAAAAGGGCCTTTGCAAAAAACAGGCTGCGATCAGAGCTCTTTGACGGTGCGGATCTGGTCCTTGTTCAGGCGTGTGCGCTTGCCGTCCAGCTGCTCGAATTCGTAGAAACCGGAGTCTTCATCGAACTTCGGTGTGTCGGTGGCCTGGATTTCGCGACCGTCGTTCAGGGTAATGACGGTTGGCGATGCGCAGCCAGCGAGGGCGCCCAGGCCCAAGGCGAGCAGGAAGGCGGGTAGGGTCCGTTGAATCATCGTGTTTCTCCAGTGCGATGGTGCTAGATGACATTAAGACGCAGGGCGTCCACGCAAGTTCCGTCTACAGTGCAGCATAGCGGCAAACCCGGGGCATTGATCGAGGGCAAGGGCCACGGGCGTCACGCTGTGATGGGCGCGCGCTGTGTTATAACTGCGGCCATCCCATCTTCTTGTGACGGACCCCCATGAAAGCCAAGGCAGATACCCCCTTCGTGCCGCTGAACATCGCCGTGCTCACGGTCAGCGACACCCGTACTTTCGACACCGATACCTCCGGCCAGCTGTTCGTCGACCGGCTGAGCGCGGCTGGCCATCGCCTGGCCGAGCGCGTGCTGCTGAAAGACGACTTGTACAAGATTCGCGCCCAGGTCGCCACCTGGATTGCCGATGACAGCGTGCAGGTGGTGCTGATCACCGGCGGCACCGGCTTCACCGGCCGCGACAGCACGCCCGAGGCCGTGGCCTGCCTGCTGGACAAGCAGGTAGAAGGCTTTGGTGAGCTGTTCCGGCAGATTTCCGTGGCCGACATCGGCACCTCCACCGTCCAGTCGCGCGCCCTGGCCGGGCTGGCCAACGGTACCCTGGTGTGCTGCCTGCCGGGTTCGACCAACGCGGTGCGCACCGGTTGGGACGGTATCCTCGCCGAGCAGCTGGATGCCCGCCATCGCCCGTGCAACTTCGTGCCGCACCTGAAGCAGGCAGCGGCCTGCGACAGCCGTGGCTGAGGTCCGCCAGGCCCGGCCGCTGATGCCGGTAGAACAGGCCCTGGAGCAGCTGCTGGCTTTGGCCGAAGCGGCACCGATCCGCGACACCGAGAACCTGCCGCTGGCCGAGGCCGAGGGCCGTGTGCTGGCCACCGACCTGGTGGCCTCGCTCGACCTGCCGCCTTGGCCGAACAGTGCCATGGACGGTTACGCCCTGCGCATGGCCGACTGGCAGGGCGAACCACTGCCGGTCAGCCAGCGGATTTTCGCCGGCCATGCGCCGCAGCCGCTGCAACCGGGCACCTGCGCGCGCATCTTCACCGGGGCACCGCTGCCCGAAGGTGCCGACTGCGTCGAGATGCAGGAAAACACCGAAGTGGCGGAGGATGGCCGGGTACGCTTTCTCGAAGCGTTGAAGACCGGGCAGAACATTCGTCCCCAGGGCCAGGAAACCCGCAAGGGCGAACAGGTGATGAGCGCCGGCACCCGGCTGGGGCCGATCGAGCTGGGCCTGGCCGCGACCCTGGGCCATGGCCGGCTGGACGTGGTGCGCAAGGTGCGGGTGGCGGTGTTGTCCACCGGTGACGAACTGGTCGAACCCGGCCTGCCGCTGGGGCCGGGGCAGATCTACAACAGTAATCGCCGGCTGCTAGTCAGCTGGCTGCAGAGGCTGGGCTGCGACGTGGTCGATGCGGGCATCCTGCCGGATGACCTGGCGCGCACCCGTAGCTGCCTGGCCGAGCTGGGCGATGTCGACCTGATCCTGTCCACCGGCGGTGTCTCGGTGGGGGAGGCCGACTACCTCGGCGCCGCCCTGCGCGAAGCCGGCGAGCTGGCCTTGTGGAAGCTGGCGATCAAACCGGGCAAGCCGCTGACCTTCGGCCACTTCCAGGGTGTGCCGGTAATCGGCCTGCCGGGTAACCCGGCCTCGACCTTGGTCACCTTCGGCCTGCTGACCCGGCCCTACCTGTTGCGGCGTCAGGGCGTGGCCGATGTCACGCCGTTGCGCTTCGACATGCCGGCCGGCTTTGACTGGCCCAAGCCTGGCACGCGCCGCGAGTACCTGCGCGCCCGCATCGAACAGGGCCAGGTGCGCATCTACAAGAACCAGAGCTCTGGCGTGTTGCGCAGTGCGGCCTGGGCCGAAGGGTTGGTGGAGGTGCGCGAAGGCAGTACGCCGAAGCAGGGTGACAGCGTGCCGTTCATCCCCTTCAGCGAACTACTTGGCTGAGCGGCCCCGTCAGGCACTGGCCAGCGGCGTGGCCTCGGCCGGTGCCGCCAGTGCCAGGCGCATGTGCACGTTCTCCAGTTGCAGGGCGGCCACGCTCCAGTCGTGGCGCTGGCGGGCGAACTGGCGCCCGGCGTCGCTCAACTGGCTCATGCGCCAGGGCTGGTTGAGCAACTGGGTGATCAGCAGGGCCAGCTGGTCGCCATCCTCACTGCCCAGGTAGTGCTCACCATTGTTCGCGGCCAGGCCTGAAACACCTTTGCCGGTGGTGATCACCGGCAAGCCAGCGGCCATCGCTTCGAGGATTTTCACCTTGGAGCCACCGGCATAGCGCAGCGGTGCGAAGAACAATGCCGAACGCCGTTGCAGTTCACGCAGGTCGGGGCAGTAGCCGAACCATTCGATGCGCGGGTCGTTCCAGTGCAGTTTCCAGCTGGCCGGCATGGCATGCCCGGCAATCGCCAGGCGCACCGCCGGGTTGCTCATCCAGACCTGCGGCATGATGTCTTCCAGCGCCCATTCGATGGCCTCCAGGTTGGCGCCATACTCGAAGTTGCCAACGAACAGCAGGCGCTGGCTGTGCAGCGCGGGTTGCACGTGCTGGTAGAAATCACAGTCCACGCCATTGACCACCACGTTCACCGGGCGCCCGCTGATCTGCGCGATCAATTCGGCATCGTGGGCGCTGACTGCCACCAGTTCGGTGGGTTGGCGCAATACCCGCTGTTCCCAGCGTCGATAGCGCCAGCGATCGAAGGCGTTGAGCGGGCGCAGCCATAGCGGCAGGCGATCGTGGCTGGCGCCACCCATCACCGACTCCAGGGTGTGCTCGCTGAGCATGTACGGCAGCCCGCGTGCCTGCAGGGCCTTTTCGAAGGGCTGGAAACTGTAGCTGTGTTCGATCTGGATCACGTCCCAGGGCTCGTCCAGCAATTGCTCGAAGCGGTGCCGCAGGCAAGGGGCCAGGCCATTGATGATTGCCCGCATGGGGTAGGCGATGATCGGTGAGGCCAGCAGGTTGAGTGGGCTGTGCAGGGGCCGACGGGGCAGCACGATCAGGCGCTCGAGCAGCGGTTCCAGGGCTTCGCGGGCGGCATCGCCGAGCGGGATCTTCGATTGCACCAGCAGGGTAATCCGGTGGCCCCGCTGTGCCAGTGCGCGTATCAGGTGGTATTGCCGGGTCTTGCTGCCGCTGGTGGTTGGCCAGGGCAGGTACGGCAGTGTCCAGAGAATGCGCATGACCCGGTATCCTCGCTAAAGGCCGCGGATAGCAAGACGCGCCCGTGGGCAGCAGTGGTAGAACCACTGCCGGGGGCGCGTCCGTGGCAATAAAGTGTATCTGCTGAGCATAGCCGTGCATTGCCAGGCGTGTGGGAAAAGACCGGCCGACGCTTGTCGGTTGATGCCCCACAAACGATCGCGTTGGCCTGCTATTTTTTCGGGCGCATGCAACGATCCGCAATTGCAAAGGGTCGAGATCTGGGTTGATCACTTCACGGAGGCGCGCACATGCAAGGGCGCAAGGCAATGCTGATCCTGCACGGCAAGCAGGCCATGAACGAAGACGTGCGCAGCGCCGTGCATGGCCTGCGCGACAGCGGCTGGGTACTGGATGTGCGGGTCACCTGGGAGGCCGGCGACGCGCAGCGCCTGGTCACCGAGGCGCTGGCCGCCGGCTACGGCCATATCGTCGCCGGAGGCGGCGATGGCACGCTGCGTGATGTCGCCGAGGCCATGGGGCAGGCAGGTACCGAGGCCACCCTGGCGTTGTTGCCGCTGGGCACGGCCAACGATTTTGCCAAGGCCGCCGGCATACCCCTGGAGCCTGCCACCGCCCTGGCACTGCTGAACATACCCGCACGGCCAATAGACCTGGGCCAGGCCGGCGATCAGTTGTTCCTCAACATGGCCACGGGCGGTTTTGGCAGCCAGGTCACGGCCAACACCTCCGAAGACCTGAAGAAAGTGCTGGGCGCGGCCGCCTACCTGTTCACCGGCTTGTCGCGCTTCAGCGAACTGCAGGCAGCCTCGGTGGAGCTGCAAGGGCCGGGCTTCGACTGGCAGGGTGACCTGCTGGCGCTGGGGATCGGCAATGGCCGCCAGGCCGGGGGGGGGCAAGTGCTGTGCCCCGAGGCCCTGGTGGACGACGGCTTGCTCGATATCGCCATCCTGCCGGCACCACAGGAGATGGTCGGGGCGCTGCGTGAGCTGTTGGCTGGCAACGGGTTGTTAGTCAGGGCCAGGTTGCCCTGGGTCGAGATCAAGTGCTCGCAGGGCCTGGACATCAACCTCGATGGCGAGCCGGTGCAGGCCGACAAGTTGCGCTTCCAGGCCAGGCCCGCTGCACTGCGCCTGCATCTGCCGGAGGGGTCGCCGTTGCTCAGTCGTCCAGGCTGATGATTTTCTCGCGCACGGCGAACAGCACCAGGCCGGCCACGTCATGAATCTGCAGGCGTTTCATGATTTGCGAGCGGTGGGTTTCCACGGTCTTGATCGACAGGCCCAGGCCGGTGGCGATTTCCCGTGTGGACTTGCCACGCACGATCAGGCGCAGGATTTCCAGCTGTCGCGCCGTGAGGTTATGCCGCTCGCCCGCGGGTTGCTTGCCCTGCCTGGCGTGCTGCAGCGCCTGGTTGATGACCGTATGGGCGATGGCTGGGCTGAGGTAGCGCTCGCCGTTGCGCACCGCGGCCAGGGCCTGTTCCAGTTCGGTGGCGCTTGTGTCCTTGAGCAGGTAGCCGTGGGCGCCGCTTTCCAGGGCCCGCATGATCAGGTCCGGGTCGGTGTGCATCGACAGGATCAGCACCTTGCAGGTGTTGCCGCTGGCGCGCAGTTGGGTGAGGGCGTCCAGGCCGCTGGTCGAGCGCATGGAGATGTCCAGCAAGACGATGTCCGGCGCCAGCGTGCGCACCTGTTCGAGCAACTGGCTGCCGTCGTCGGCTTCACCGATCACGTCATAGCCGGGGATGTCGCAGACCAGTGCGCGCACCCCGGCGCGGATCAGCGAGTGGTCGTCTACCAGCAGCAGTCTACAGGTCATGGGTTGCAGTACTCCTGGCGCGTTCCTGGGTGCGCGGTGGCCATGGGAACATTGCCTCGATGCGCGTGCCCAGGCCGAGCTGGCTGGTGATGTCCAGGCTGCCCTGCAACGCGGTTACCCGCTCCTGCATGCCGGCCAAGCCCCGCTGGCCTGCTTCGGCCGGTTGCCTGGCTGGCACGAAGCCGCGGCCATCGTCGTGGATCGATAACGCCAACCCCTCGGGGGTGCGCTGCAGGCGGACGACCAGGTTGCGTGCCTGGGCGTGGCGCAGCATGTTGGTCACGGCTTCCTGGGTAATGCGGAACACCGCCATGGCCACGGCCTCGTCGATGCCGCCCAGGCGCTGGTTGCACGCCAGGCTCCAGTGCACGCCGCTGTTGCCCAGGGTGCGCACCAAGTGTGCGCGCAGGCTGGCCTCCAGGCCCAGGCTGGCCAGCTGCCGCGGGTTGAGAAGGGCGGAGACATCGCGCACGTTGCCCAGGGTGTCATCCAGCGTGCTGCGCAGGGCGTCGCAGTGGCCTTGCAGGTCATCGGGCATGCGCTTCTGCAGCCACTGCAGCTGCAGCTTGGCGGCGGTGAGCAGCTGGCCGATGTCATCGTGCAATTCCCGGCTCAGGTGCTGGCGCTCGTCTTCCTGGACCTTGAGCATGCGCTCGGCCAGTTCCGCCGGGCGCAGGTTGATCGACCTGGCGCCCAGGGCCAGGTGCACGGCAGCGCCCAGCGTGGCGGCCAGCTGCAGCAGCAGCAGGCTGGCCGGGATCGCCTGGTCGGTCAGGTACAGCGACAGGGTGGCGACCAGCGAGGCCACGCACAGCCCGACCGTCGCCCAGCGCAGCAGGGTAGTGCGGGAGCAGCACCGCAAAGAAGTCTTCAAGCGTGGAAACATAGGTAGGGAAGCCACTGAAGTATTGCTGATGGAGGCCTTGCACAATCCATGTCAGAGGCTTTGGAGCAGTACTTTATATTTTCTTTCGAACGCGTGATCTTGCGACCTTGCTGCAGGTCGCAAGCGTTTGTGGGGCCGCATATTACCACTTCGCAGTGCATTGGTCGCGATCGGGTAACGCTATGAAACGCCTGCGGGGCGGGCGCTGGAGGGTAGCAAAGTGCCACTTGGCTTGATCGCACAACAGGCACTTGCCATTGAACTTGCGCGCTGTTGATTCAACTTGGCCCCCGGCAACCTGGAAAACTTCGAGAACTTTCCAAGTTCGGCCTGGGTGGGCCTGAATAAACGTGCCCGGCTGCATTTCAAGCCAGTTCAATATGTGGCAGATGAGCGGCCGGAGTGCGTGCTGCCTGCCGTCTCGGTATGCGGGTGGATGCACACGCTGCCTTGCTCGTCGCAGGAGGTGCAGGGTTGTGCAAACGTTTGCTGCACGGCCTTGGCCAGTTCACCCAGCAGTACCAACTGCTCGCCGATGTCCAGGTTGAGCCGCCCGGTGCAAGGGTCGACCAGCTCCAGCTGCCAGGCCAGCAGGGTCAGGCAGGCCCCTACCGCGGGCAGGGCTTCGCGCTGCAGGCGACCGACCTGGCAGGCCGGTGCCAGCAACTGCTGCAGGGCGGTGGTGTAATGGGCGACTTCGCGCAGGCCCAGGTGTGTGGCCTGTCGAGCAAGGTTGTCGAGGGCGTTGTCCAGGCAATGGCAGGCATCCGGGTCGTTGTCGATCAGCTCCAGATGCTGCAGGCATTCCTGGGCCTGGGTCAGCAGTACCTGGGCATCCAGCAGGAACCCCTGCAGGGCGTTATCGAACGACAAGGCGCTGTCCATCATGATGCCCCCGCGCGTGGGGCAGGCGCAGGGGACGGGCACGCCAAAACGATAGCTAGCAAAAGCCTGACTCCATTCATGCAATGAGAATGGCGTCACATTAATGGCTAAAGGATATCGCGAACATCAGGTTGCACCCGATTGTGGCTAAGGGTTTCCCTGATAAGGGCCTCAGGTGGGGAACTTTTACCGTCCCGCTGAATCACCCGCGCTTCCCGCAGTAAAGCATGATGGTAAAGTGATATCAATTGCCTTCACGGCATTTTCCCGCAAGGGTCAAGGTGTGCGTGAAGCCGCCGATACAGGGTGGATGATTTCACTTTTTCCGACTCAAGCCTGGGGGCTTTCCAATGGCTGGCATTCTCGACACGGTAGACCAACGCACGCAACTGGTGGGTGAGAACCGCCTGGAAATCCTGATGTTTCGCCTGGCCGGCCGCCAGCTGTTCGCGATCAACGTGTTCAAGGTGCAGGAAGTGCTGCAACTGCCCAAGCTGACCCTGATGCCCCAGCGCCACGCTTTCGTCTGCGGTGTGGTCAACCTGCGCGGCCAGACCCTGCCGGTGATCGACCTGTCCCAGGCGATCGGCATGCGCCCGCTGCAACCGGGGCCGGACAGCACCATCATCGTCACCGAATACAACCGCTCGGTACAGGCCTTCCTGGTAGGCGGTGTCGACCGCATCGTCAACATGAACTGGGAAGCGATCATGCCGCCGCCATCCAGTGCCGGCCGCCAGCATTACCTGACCGCCATCACCAAGGTCGATGACAAGCTGGTGGAAGTGATCGACGTGGAGAAGGTGCTGGCCGAGATCGTGCCGTACAACGCCCGGGTTTCCGGCGACAAGCTCGCCGACCCGGTGCTGGCCCGGGCCCGTGGCCGCGAAGTGCTGCTGGTGGACGACTCCAGCGTGGCCCTGGCGCAATTGCGCGACACCTTGTCCCAGCTGGGCGTGAAGCTGCACGTGGCCAGTGATGGCCTGAAGGCGCTGCGCATGCTCAAGGGCTGGGCTGACGCTGGTGAGGACGTGTGCGAGAAGCTGCTGATGGTGTTCACCGACGCCGAGATGCCGGAAATGGACGGCTACCGGTTGACCACCGAGATCCGTGGTGATGCCCGTTTGCGCCAGCTGTACGTGGTGTTGCACACCTCGCTGTCGGGTAGTTTCAACGAATCCATGGTGAAGAAGGTGGGCTGCGACAACTTCCTGTCCAAGTTCCAGCCCGATCGCCTGGTCGACGTGGTCAAGCAACGCCTGTTGCTGGATGCCGCTACCGCGTGATCCCGGCCCCTGCCGGGTATAAGCTTGGCGTTTTGGCATGACGCGAGGCGGCAGGGATGTTTCTCAGTGAGCTGTATCGGTACCCGGTGAAGTCGGGGCAGGCGCAACGCCTGCAGGCTTCACCGGTGGGATTGCTGGGGTTGCAGGGTGACCGGCGCTGGATGGTGGTGGAGGAAGAAAACGGACGCTTCCTTACCCAGCGCGCCTGGCCTCAGCTAGGCCAGATCAAGGCTAGTGATGATGACAGCGGCCAATTGCTGCTGGAAGCACCTGGGCAGGCACCGTTGCGGGTGCCTGTGCCGCCTGCCGATGACGCCCTGCGCGGCGTGACCATCTGGCGCGATACCCTGCGCGTGCCGGATGCGGGCGATGCGGCGGCGGCCTGGCTGAGCCAGCTGCTGGGCAAGGCCGTGCGCCTGGTGCATTGCCCGGAGCAGCGCGCGCGTTACCTGCCCAATGGTTATGGCTTCAACAGTGACCGGGCGGCGTTCCCGGACGGTTTCCCGTTATTGCTGATCGGCCAGGGTTCGCTGGACGAACTCGACCGGCGTATCGGACGGCCCATGGAGATGCTGCGCTTTCGGCCCAACCTGGTGGTGCAGGGGGCTGAACCGTTTGCCGAAGATGGCTGGAAGCGGATTCGTATCGGCAGCCTGGAGTTTCGCGTGCTCAAGCCCAGTGTGCGCTGCATCTTTACCACCATCGACCCGGCTACCGGCGAGCGCAGCGAGGACCGCGAGCCGATGGCCACGCTCAGGACCTTCCGTGAGAAGGAGGGGGATGTGCTGTTCGGGCAGAACCTGGCGGTGGACGGCAGTGGGTGGTTGGAGGCAGGGATGAAGGTCGAAGTCCTGGAGTAGCTGTGTTGCCTGTTCCGGCCTCTTCGCGGGCTTGCCCGCTCCCACAGGATCACCACAGCTTTCAAGGCTTGTGAAGAACCTGTGGGAGCGGGCAAGCCCGCGAAAGGGCCGGCACAGGCTCAGTAGCAATCACATGTCATCGAAGTACCGCTCATGCCAATCCACCAGCGGCTGCGGCGAGTTCAGCTTCTGCCCATAGATCACCGAATACGACAGCACGTTCTGCACATACTGGCGCGTTTCGTCGAACGGGATCGACTCCACCCACACATCGAAGCTCAGGTGCTTGGCGCCTTTGAGCCACTGCCGCACGCGCCCGGGCCCGGCGTTGTAGGCTGCCGAAGCGAGTACCCGGTTGCCGTTGAACTGGCTGTGCACCTGGCTCAGGTAGGCGGCACCCAGCTGGATGTTCTTGTCCGGGTTGAGCACCTGCGCCGGTGATGCCAGCGGGATGCTGAACTTGCGCGCGGTTTCCTTGGCCGTGGCCGGCATCAACTGCATCAGGCCGCTGGCACCCACCGGGGAACGGGCATCCTCCATGAACGCGCTTTCCTGGCGGGTAATGGCGAATACCCAGCTTGAATGCAGGCCGCGGACCTTGGCCTCGCGCACCAGGGTGTCGCGGTGGGCCATCGGGAAGCGAATGTCCAGGTCGTCCCAGTACTGCGCCTGACTGATGGTGCGAATGGCCGGGAAGTACCAGCGCAGGTCGTAGCCCAGGCGCGCCTGGGCGACCATTTCGTCGCGGGTGAAGTGGCGGCTGACGTGGTACCACTCGCGGCGGCCTTCGACGATCTGGCCGCGGGCGTGGAACTCCAGGGCACGGCGGATGCCCGGGGTGTTGCGTACCTTGTTGACCAGCTGCGGGCTCAGCACCAGCGGCTTGTTGTTCAGCTGGTAAGGGGTCTGTGCCCGGTCGGCGGCGAGGAAACCGTAGAAGTCACGCTCACGCGCCACGGTCTTGTACAGCAGCGGGATCTGAGGGTTGTTCGGCTGTGCCAGCTCCAGGCTGCGCGCCTGCCAGTACTTCCAGCGGCTGCTGCTGGCCAGGTCCTGGGGCAGGCGGCGGGTCAGTTCGTAGGCGTCTTCCCAACGGCCCAGGCGCAGCAGCAGGCGCAGGCGCCATTCGCTGACGGTGTTGTCACGCAGTTCGGGGTCGTAGCGGGTCATCAGGTCGAGTGCGCGCGGGTCGTAGCGGCGCGCCAGGGTCAGGCCGATTTCACGGGCGATGGCCACCTTCTCGTCACGGGAAAAGTGCATGCGCTGGGCGTAGTCGTCGAGCAGTGCCATGGCCCGCTCCGGGTCCTGCCGGGCCAGGCGGCGCAGGCCGAGGCTGACCACGTCGGACATGGCCTCGTTGACCGGGGTGAAGCGCGACGGCTGGTTGAGCAGCTCGGGTTTCTGCGCCACATCGACCAGCAGGCGCCCCTGCGGGGCGAGGGTGGTCAGGGTCTTGACCAGGTTGTTGGCCAGGCCGTAGTTGCGCGCCTGGGCCGCCAGCTTGGTGCGTTGCCAGCGCTTGGCCTCGGTCAGCTGGCCCTCGGCCGCCCACATGCCGAACAGCGTGTCGCAGGTGGCCGGCTGCGACTTGCCGACGTTCCACAGTTTGTCGGCCGTGGCAAAACCTTCGGCGCGCAGGCCGTGGCTGAGCTGGTACTGGCCGTTGAGGCAGTCCAGTTCGGTGAAGTTGAGCTTGGGGTCGTAGTACTTGGCGAAGGTGTTCCATTCGCCGCGTTCGGCCAGCCAGCGCAACCAGCGCAGTTTCATCCAGTTGGCCTGGGGCAGGTCGCCATGCTTGGCGAGGAAGCCTTCGATTTCCTGGTTGCTGGCGGTTTTCAGGCGGGCGGTGAGTTCGTCGTAGGCCAGGTAGGGCGTCAGCGGGTAGTCGCTGAGGGCCTGGGCATAGCGCAGGTACGGGCCTTTGTCGCCTTTGGCCAGCGCGC
This sequence comes from Pseudomonas sp. B13(2017), assembly GCF_002113245.1. Taxonomy (NCBI): domain Bacteria; kingdom Pseudomonadati; phylum Pseudomonadota; class Gammaproteobacteria; order Pseudomonadales; family Pseudomonadaceae; genus Pseudomonas; species Pseudomonas sp. B13(2017). The sequence goes on along the minus strand of NZ_NEJX01000020.1, from coordinate 101,814 downwards.
GCTTGGCCTCGTCATAGTATTGGCGTTGCAGGGTAAGGTCGGCGGCCTGCGCCGCGCAGGTGGCGGCGGTGAGCAGCAGGCAGGATGCAATATGTAACAGGCGGCTGCGCATGATACGTCCGGGCAGTTGAACCATGGGGAAGTGACGGCGGAGCCAGCACTGTTGGAAGCTATTGCCTTAGCTTAGCTGTTTGCCGGCGGCGGGTGAAAGCACTGTGCTTGTATCGGGATATTAAGTTCGACCAGATGTCGCAAAGGCCTCGCCGGTTGGCCAGGCGGATGCCGTCGAGGGCCAAGTCAGGTAGAATGCGCGCCCGATTTATGGAGACCAACATGACCCTGCTCAAATTCAGCGATGTGTCCCTCGCATTCGGCGCCATGCCGCTGCTGGACAAAGTGTCCTGGCAGATCGCTCGTGGCGAGCGGGTGTGCATCATCGGCCGCAACGGCACCGGCAAGTCGAGCATGCTGCGCCTGGTCAAGGGCGAGCAGAAGGGCGACGACGGCGAAATCTGGCGTGCCCCGGCCCTGAAGATCGGCGAGCTGCCGCAGGAACTGCCGGTGGCCGACGAGCGCACGGTGTTCGATGTGGTGGCCGCAGGCCTGGATGGCGTGGGCGAGTTGCTGGCGCAGTTCCACCACCTGAGCCTGAACATCCAGGGCGATGAAGACCTGGAAAAACTCATGCACGTCCAGCACGAGCTGGAAGCCCGTGACGGCTGGCGCCTGCAGCAGGTGGTGGAAAGCACCCTCAGCCGCCTGCAGCTGCCGGCCGACAAGACCCTGGCCGAACTGTCCGGTGGCTGGCGCCGCCGCGTGCTGCTGGCCCAGGCGCTGGTGTCGGAGCCCGACCTGCTGCTGCTCGACGAACCGACCAACCACCTGGACATCGGTGCCATCGCCTGGCTCGAAGAGGCCCTGCGCGGCTTCAACGGCGCGGTGCTGTTCATCACCCACGACCGTTCCTTCCTGCAGAACCTGGCCACCCGCATCCTCGAACTGGACCGCGGCGGCCTGATCGACTGGAACGGCGACTATGCCAGCTTCCTGGTGCACAAGGAGGCCGCGCTGGCCGCCGAGGAAACCGCCAACGCATTGTTCGACAAGCGCCTGGCCCAGGAAGAAGTGTGGATCCGCCAGGGCATCAAGGCCCGCCGCACCCGCAACGAAGGCCGCGTACGTGCGCTGAAGGCCCTGCGTGTGGAGCGCAGCGAACGCCGCGAGCGCCAGGGCAAGGCCAATATCCAGATCGAGGCGGCGGAAAAGTCCGGCAAGCAGGTGATGGTGCTGGAAAACGTCAGCTTCCATCACCCCGACGGGCCTGTGCTGGTCAAGGACTTCTCCATGGTCCTGCAGCGTGAGGACCGCATCGGCCTGCTGGGCGCCAACGGTACCGGCAAGACCACCCTGCTCAAGCTGATGCTCGGCGACCTGGAGCCGACCACCGGCAAGGTCGAGCGCGGCACCAAGCTGGAAGTGGCCTATTTCGATCAGATGCGCCACCAGCTCGACCTGGAAAAGACCGTTATCGACAACCTGGCCGAAGGCCGCGACTTCATCGAGATCGACGGCCAGAACCGCCATGTGCTGAGCTACCTGGGCGATTTCCTGTTCAGCCCTCAGCGTGCCCGTACGCCGGTCAAGGCGCTTTCGGGTGGCGAGCGTGCACGGCTGTTGCTGGCCAAGCTGTTCAGCAAGCCGGCCAACCTGCTGGTGCTTGACGAACCGACCAACGACCTGGACGTGGAAACCCTCGAGTTGCTCGAGGAGGTGCTGTCCAACTACAAGGGCACCGTGCTGATGGTCAGCCACGACCGGGCCTTCCTCGACAACGTCGTCACCAGCACCCTGGTGTTCGAAGGCGAGGGCAAGGTGCGCGAATACGTCGGTGGTTACGAGGACTGGATTCGCCAGGGTGGCTCGCCGAAGCTGCTGGGCGTGACCGAGAGCAAGGGCGGCAAGTCCGAGCTCAACAGCGCGGTGGTGGAGAAGGTCGAGGCCAAACCGGCGCCTGCGCCTGTTGCAGAGGTGGCCGATGGTTCGAAGAAGAAGCTCAGCTACAAGCTGCAACGTGAGCTGGAAATGCTGCCAGGGCAGATCGACGAACTGGAGCAGCGCATGGCCGAGGCCCAGGAAGAAGTGAATGCGGCGGGCTTCTATCAGCGGCCGATTGCGGAAACCTCGGCAGTGCTGGCCAAGATCGAGAAGCTGCAGGGTGAGCTGGATGTGCTGGTGGAGCGCTGGGCCGAACTGGAAGGCTGATCGGCGTTAGCCTGGCCCGGCCCCTTCGCGGGTGAACCCGCTCCCACAAGGACCGCACCGCTGTTGAACGCGGTGCAGTACCTGTGGGAGCGGGCAAGCCCGCGAAATGGCCGGCACAGGTTGAATCATTCCTTCTTCTGCAACCGCACCGCCAGTACATCGCACGGCGCACCATGCAGCACGTCATTGGCCGTGGACCCCAGCAGCAACGCCAGGCCGTGACGGCCATGGCTGCCGACCACGATCAGGTCGCACTTCTGGTCCTTGGCCAACTGGTGGATTTCCTGGCGCGGCTGGCCATAGGTCAGGTGCGAGTCGCCGCGGTGGATGTCCGGGTATTTGTTGAACAGGCGGTCCATGCGTTCCTTGGCCTGGTCGAACTGCTGCTGTTGCAACTGCGACAGGTCCATCGGCACGTCACCGCCGAACGCCATGGCCATCGGCTCGACGATGTGTACCAGCGAAACCTTGGCATTCGAAGGTGCAGCCAGCGCCATGGCACGTTTGATCACCGGGTCGCATTCTTCGGTCAGGTCGACGGCGACCAGAAGATGTTCGTAGGACATGAGCGGAACTCCTGACAATCGCGATAGAAGAAGTATGGTCGCTTTCGGGCGGGTCTTCCGTGAAAAATGGCTAACCAGCTCATTTGCAACGTTTTATGGGAACTACAGATATGACGGTATTGCTGGTGGTGTCAATCCTCGCGCTGATTCTCAGCCCGCTTTCCTGGTTGCGCACCTCGCGCAAGCAGAGCGAGCAGATGAAGCTGCGCCTGGAGGCTCGGCGCATGGGTCTGGCCATGCAGCTGGCGCCGCAGCAGTGGCCGCACTGGCTGGAAAAGGAGCCGCCAAGCCCGTGCCCGCAATACCACCGGGCACGTCGCCGCGGGCATGAGGACAGCTTCAGCTTCTGGCAGATCGCCCCGGGGGTGTGGTGGAACCAGTGGCGCGAACCCTGCGAGGACCCACGCTTCATGGAGGCCCTGGCGCGCTTGCCGGCGAGTGTCTACAAGGTCGAGGCCGATGCCCGGATGATCGCGCTGTACTGGACCGAGCGGGGCGATACGGCTGTGTTGCAGGATATTGCCCACGTCCTCGAAACCTTGGCCTGAAATTTGCCTTTGCGCGGTCTCTGTGGGAGCGGGTTTACCCGCGAAGAAGGCGACTCGGTGGGTGGCACCGGCTTTGCCGGTGTTCGCGGGTAAACCCGCTCCCACAGGGCCCCGCTAAGCCCGCCCATTGGTCTTCTCATCCGAAGGCAAGCACAAAACGACAAAGCGGCGGCTTGGCCGATCCCCTGAAGGGGTGGGGTGCCAAGTCGCCGCTTTGCGTTCTGCTGCGCAGAAAAGGCCAGGCAGGCCGGGTATGCATTCAAGCAAGTGCCAGTGTAGCCGTTCGAGGTCGCCGCGCAAGGCAAAAGCTGCAGCATTCTCCTGCGGCTCATGGTCAATCGCCGACATGAATGGTCAGCAATCACTGTCATCATGTTTTGTACCAAGACGCTACAAAATGACTGGAAAGTCGTGTTTTCACCTTGCTCGCGAGCATTTGACAACGCCGATCTTTTCGGAGAATGTGTGCACACCCAAATCAAACGGGCGTATGAATTGAGCGTTTGTATGTCATGACGCCAAGCCATACTTCCGACTAGCGCGCTGACGGGTGTGCCTGGGGCAGGGCAGCTAGGCCTGCTTTTGCTGCAGCGATCGGCGTGTACTGTTCAGCTTCCATATCGTGGAGATCAGTTGATGATTTACGAAGGTAAAGCCATCACGGTTAAGGCTCTTGAAAGTGGCATCGTCGAGCTCAAGTTCGACCTCAAGGGTGAGTCCGTCAACAAGTTCAACCGCCTGACCCTGAACGAACTGCGCCAGGCCGTCGATGCCATCCAGGCCGACGCCTCGGTCAAGGGCGTGATCGTCAGCAGTGGCAAGGACGTGTTCATCGTCGGCGCCGACATCACCGAGTTCGTCGACAACTTCAAGCTGCCCGAGGCCGAACTGGTCGCCGGCAACCTGGAAGCCAACCGCATCTTCAACGCCTTCGAAGACCTCGAAGTGCCGACCGTCGCCGCCATCAACGGTATCGCCCTGGGCGGCGGCCTGGAAATGTGCCTGGCCGCCGACTACCGGGTCATGTCCACCAGCGCCAAGATCGGCCTGCCGGAAGTCAAGCTGGGTATCTACCCGGGCTTCGGCGGCACCGTGCGCCTGCCGCGCCTGATCGGTTCGGACAACGCCATCGAGTGGATCGCCGCCGGCAAGGAAAACCGTGCCGAAGACGCCCTGAAAGTGGGTGCCGTCGACGCCGTGGTCGCGCCTGAACTGCTGATGGCCGGTGCCCTTGATCTGGTCAAGCGCGCCATCAGTGGCGAGCTGGACTACAAGGCCAAGCGCCAGCCCAAGCTGGAAAAGCTCAAGCTCAACGCCATCGAACAGATGATGGCCTTCGAGACTGCCAAGGGCTTCGTCGCCGGCCAGGCCGGCCCGAACTACCCAGCCCCGGTCGAAGCCATCAAGACCATCCAGAAGGCTGCCAACTTCGGCCGTGACAAGGCCCTGGAAGTCGAAGCCGCAGGCTTCGCCAAGCTGGCCAAGACCTCGGTTGCCGAGAGCCTGATCGGCCTGTTCCTCAACGACCAGGAACTCAAGCGCAAGGCCAAGGCGCATGACGAAATCGCCCACGACGTGAAGCAGGCCGCCGTGCTCGGCGCTGGCATCATGGGTGGCGGCATCGCCTACCAGTCGGCGGTCAAGGGCACCCCGATCCTGATGAAGGATATCCGCGAGGAAGCCATCCAGCTGGGCCTGAACGAGGCCTCCAAGCTGCTCGGCAACCGCGTCGAGAAGGGCCGCCTGACCCCGGCCAAGATGGCCGAGGCACTCAACGCCATTCGCCCGACCCTGTCCTATGGCGATTTCGCCAATGTCGACATCGTCGTCGAGGCCGTGGTCGAGAACCCGAAAGTCAAGCAGGCCGTGCTGGCTGAAGTGGAAACCCAGGTGAAGGACGATGCGATCCTCGCTTCCAACACCTCGACCATTTCCATCAACCTGCTGGCCAAGGCGCTCAAGCGCCCGGAAAACTTCGTCGGCATGCACTTCTTCAACCCGGTGCACATGATGCCGCTGGTGGAAGTCATCCGTGGCGAGAAATCCAGTGAAGTGGCGGTCGCCACCACCGTGGCCTACGCCAAGAAAATGGGCAAGAACCCGATCGTGGTCAACGACTGCCCGGGCTTCCTGGTCAACCGCGTGCTGTTCCCGTACTTCGGCGGCTTCGCCAAGCTGGTAAGCGCCGGTGTCGACTTCGTGCGTATCGACAAGGTCATGGAAAAGTTCGGCTGGCCGATGGGCCCGGCGTACCTGATGGACGTGGTCGGCATCGACACCGGCCACCACGGCCGCGACGTGATGGCCGAAGGCTTCCCGGACCGCATGAAGGACGAGCGCCGCTCGGCCGTTGACGCACTGTACGAGGCCAACCGCCTGGGCCAGAAGAACGGCAAGGGCTTCTACGCCTACGAAACCGACAAGCGTGGCAAGCCGAAGAAGGTCGCCGACGCCAGCGTGCTCGACGTGCTCAAGCCGATCGTCTTCGAGCAGCGTGAAGTCACCGACGAAGACATCATCAACTGGATGATGATCCCGCTGTGCCTGGAGACCGTGCGCTGCCTGGAAGACGGCATCGTCGAAACCGCCGCCGAAGCCGACATGGGCCTGGTCTACGGCATTGGCTTCCCTCCCTTCCGCGGTGGTGCGCTGCGCTACATCGACTCGATCGGTGTGGCCGAATTCGTTGCCCTGGCCGATCAGTACGCCGACCTGGGGCCGCTGTACCACCCGACCGCCAAGCTGCGTGAAATGGCCAAGAACGGCCAGCGCTTCTTCAACTGAGCGGTCAACGAGCTAGAGCGAGAGATTTGATATGAGCCTGAATCCAAGAGACGTGGTGATTGTCGACTTCGGTCGCACGCCGATGGGCCGCTCCAAGGGTGGCATGCACCGCAATACCCGCGCCGAAGACATGTCGGCGCACCTGATCAGCAAGCTGCTGGAACGCAACGACAAGGTCGACCCGAAAGAAGTCGAGGACGTGATCTGGGGCTGCGTCAACCAGACCCTCGAGCAGGGCTGGAACATCGCCCGCATGGCCTCGCTGATGACCCCGATCCCGCACACCTCCGCGGCGCAGACCGTCAGCCGCCTGTGCGGCTCGTCGATGAGCGCGCTGCACACCGCCGCCCAGGCGATCATGACCGGCAACGGTGATGTATTCGTGGTCGGTGGCGTGGAGCACATGGGCCACGTCAGCATGATGCATGGCGTCGACCCCAACCCGCACCTGTCCTTGCATGCCGCCAAGGCTTCCGGGATGATGGGCCTGACCGCGGAAATGCTCGGCAAGATGCACGGCATCACCCGTGAGCAGCAGGACCTGTTCGGCCTGCGTTCGCACCAGCTGGCGCACAAGGCCACGGTCGAAGGCAAGTTCAAGGACGAAATCATCCCGATGCAGGGCTATGACGAGAACGGCTTCCTGAAGGTGTTCGATTTCGACGAAACCATTCGCCCGGAAACCACCCTCGAAGGCCTGGCGTCGCTGAAGCCGGCGTTCAACCCGAAAGGCGGTACCGTCACTGCCGGTACCTCGTCGCAGATCACCGACGGTGCGTCGTGCATGATCGTCATGTCCGGCCAGCGCGCCATGGACCTGGGTATCCAGCCATTGGCGGTCATCCGCTCCATGGCGGTGGCTGGCGTCGACCCGGCGATCATGGGCTATGGCCCGGTGCCGTCGACCCAGAAAGCCCTCAAGCGTGCTGGCCTGACCATGGCCGACATCGACTTCATCGAGCTCAACGAAGCCTTCGCTGCACAGGCCCTGCCAGTGCTGAAAGACTTGAAAGTACTCGACAAGATGGATGAGAAGGTTAACCTGCACGGCGGCGCCATTGCCTTGGGCCACCCGTTCGGTTGCTCCGGGGCACGGATTTCCGGCACCCTGCTCAATGTCATGAAGCAGAATGGCGGTACCCTGGGGGTGGCGACCATGTGCGTCGGCCTCGGCCAAGGTATCACCACTGTCTTCGAACGCGTCTGATCGCGTAGCGGGACAGCGACCGGGGCCTTGTGCCCCGGTTTTGTTTTTTACAGGTTTTATTCAAGAGGGTGGGCAACATGCAGATACAACCAGGCGTATACCGGCATTACAAAGGGCCTGAGTACCGTGTCTTCAGTGTTGCGCGGCACTCCGAGAGCGAAGAGTGGATGGTGTTCTACCAATGCCTGTATGGTGATTACAGCTTCTGGGTACGGCCACTTTCGATGTTCCAGGAGTCCGTCGAGGTTGACGGCGAGCAGGTGCCACGCTTTGCTTTGGTCAAGGCCGAAGATGGGCTGCCCGGGTTGCTGGGCAAGTCGCACGAGTGATAGTCCGAACTTGACCTCACACTTTTGCCACTATATATAGCGGTGCCGCGTCTGGCACCTGACGCGTTTTTCATCTTCAGATTCAGGAATACTCCGATCCATGGGCAAATCGCTGGTCATTGTGGAATCCCCGGCCAAGGCCAAGACCATCAACAAGTACCTGGGCAACCAGTACGTGGTGAAGTCGAGTATCGGCCATATCCGAGACCTCCCCACCAGCGGTTCGGCCAGCGCCAGCAAAGAGCCAGCCGCCAAGCGTGGCAAGGCCGCGGGTGAGGCTCCGGCCCTGTCGCCGAAGGAAAAGGCCCGCCGCCAGCTGGTGGCACGCATGGGCGTCGACCCCGATCAGGGCTGGAAGGCCAAGTACGAGATCCTGCCTGGCAAGGAAAAGGTGATCGAAGAGCTGCGCCGCCTGGCGAAGGACGCCGACACCATCTATCTCGCAACCGACTTGGACCGCGAAGGGGAAGCCATTGCCTGGCACCTGCGCGAGGCCATCGGCGGCGACGACACCCGCTACAAGCGCGTGGTGTTCAACGAAATCACCAAGAAGGCCATCCAGGAAGCCTTCTCGCAGCCGGGCGAGCTGGATATCGACCGGGTCAACGCGCAGCAGGCGCGGCGTTTCCTCGACCGCGTGGTTGGCTACATGGTTTCGCCGCTGCTGTGGGCCAAGATCGCCCGTGGCCTGTCCGCCGGCCGTGTACAGTCGGTGGCGGTGAAGCTGGTGGTGGAGCGCGAGCGCGAAATCCGCGCGTTCATCCCGGAAGAGTACTGGGAAATCCACGCCGACCTTGGCACCGCCAAGAACGCCAAGGTGCGTTTCGAAGTGGCACGCGAGAAGGGTGAGGCCTTCAAGCCGCTGAACGAAGCCCAGGCCATGGCGGCGCTGGAGAAGCTCAAGGCTTCCAGCTACAGCGTGGTCAAGCGCGAAGACCGCCCGACCAGCAGCAAGCCGTCGGCACCGTTCATTACCTCCACCTTGCAGCAGGCCGCCAGCAACCGCCTGGGCTTCGGTGTGAAGAAAACCATGATGATGGCCCAGCGCTTGTACGAAGCCGGCTACATCACCTACATGCGTACCGACTCCACCAACCTGTCGGCCGACGCCCTGGACATGGCGCGCAGCTACATCGAGCGTGAGTTCGGCAAGCAGTACCTGCCCGAGGCACCGCTGGTGTACGGCAGTAAGGAAGGCGCCCAGGAGGCGCACGAAGCGATTCGTCCTTCCGACGTGAATACCCACCCGAGCAAGCTCAGTGGCATGGAGCGCGACGCCGAGCGCCTGTACGAGCTGATCTGGCGCCAGTTCCTGGCCTGCCAGATGCCGCCAGCGCAGTACCTGTCCACCAGCGTCACCGTGGCCGCGGGCGACTTCGAGCTGCGTGCCAAGGGCCGTATCCTCAAGTTTGACGGTTACACCCGTGTGCTGCCGCAGCAGAGCAAGCCTGGCGAAGACGACGTGTTGCCGGAAATGGTCCAGGGCGAAGCGCTGAAGCTGATCCAGATCGATCCGAGCCAGCACTTCACCAAGCCACCGGCGCGCTTCACCGAAGCCAGCCTGGTCAAGGAAATGGAAAAGCGCGGCATCGGCCGCCCGTCGACCTATGCGGCGATCATCTCGACCATTCAGGACCGTGGCTATGTGACCCTGCACAACCGCCGCTTCTATTCCGAGAAGATGGGCGACATCGTCACCGAGCGCCTGTCCGAGAGCTTCTCCAACCTGATGGATTACGGTTTTACCGCCGACATGGAAGAGAACCTCGACGACGTGGCCCAGGGCGAGCGTGACTGGAAGAACGTGCTCGACGAGTTCTACGGCGACTTCAGCAAGAAACTGCAGACCGCCGAGTCCAGCGAAGACGGCATGCGCGCCAACCAACCGACCATGACCAACATTCCGTGCAAGGAATGTGGCCGGCCGATGATGATCCGCACTGCCTCCACCGGCGTGTTCCTCGGTTGCTCGGGCTACAGCCTGCCGCCGAAAGAGCGTTGCAAGGCCACCGTCAACCTGGTGCCGGGCGACGAGATTGCCGCCGACGACGAGGGCGAATCGGAATCCCGCGTGTTGCTGGGCAAGCACCGTTGCCCGATCTGCGCCACGGCGATGGATGCCTACCTGCTGGACGAGAAGCACAAGCTGCACATCTGCGGTAACAACCCGGATTGCGCCGGCTACGAGATCGAGGAAGGCAACTACCGCATCAAGGGTTACGAAGGGCCGAGCCTGGAGTGCGACAAGTGCGGCAGCGAGATGCAGTTGAAGACTGGCCGCTTCGGCAAGTTCTTCGGTTGCACCAACCCGGCGTGCAAGAACACCCGCAAGCTGCTCAAGAGCGGCGAGGCGGCGCCACCGAAGATGGACAAGGTGGACATGCCAGAACTCAAGTGCGAGAAGGTCGACGATACCTACGTGCTGCGTGATGGCGCTTCGGGGCTGTTCCTCGCTGCCAGCCAGTTCCCCAAGAACCGCGAAACCCGCGCGCCGCTGGTGCTGGAGATCGTGCCGCACAAGCATGAGATCGATCCGAAGTACCACTTCCTGTGCGATGCGCCGCAGAAAGACCCGGAAGGCCGCCCGGCGGTGATTCGCTACAGCCGCAAGACCAAGGAGCAGTACGTGCAGTCCGAGGTTGATGGCAAGCCGACCGGCTGGAAGGCGTTCTACGACGGCAATGCGTGGAAGGTTGAAGACAAGCGCTGATCCGTCAGTGCTGTAATTGGGGCCGCTTCGCGCCCCTTAGCGGGCTTGCCCGCTCCTACAGGTACAGCGCAGGCCTTGGGCTTGATGGAGTTCCTGTGGGAGCGGGCAAGCCCGCGAAGGGGCGCAAAGCGGCCCCAATCATTTATGATGCAGCTATCCGCCTTGCAGCCTTAGGGAGGGCACTGAAATGGCCCAGGAACTCTACACCCGCACCAATCAGAAACTGTTCTTTGCCGGCCTCGCCCTGGAGTCCATGGCCAAGGCCGAACAAAGCCAGGCCATGAATTCCCAGGGCCTGGTCCAGGCCGAGCGCGAGTCGGCGCTGTTCCATCTCTACGGCGCACTGCTGGGCCTGTGTCATGAAATTGGTGGCTTCTACCGCCTGCCAGTTGTTGCAACGGTCGAGCAGGCACTGGCCGACGATGCGCTGAACGGCATCGCCATCCCGGAAGTGGCCGAACTGCTGGAACTGGCCCGCCAGCGCGAAACCTGGCTGGCGCAAATGCTCAGTGCTTATGCCGATTTGTTCCGACCACCGGTCGCGAAAAAAGCGCCAAAAACCGACGTCACCCAGCCATTGATCCAGGCGGTCAATCTCGATGAGCCCGAGCATCCGGCGCTGTCGCGTGCCGAACTGGAAAGCTGGCGCAGCAACCTCAAGGGCCTGGTGAGACGTTTCCGCGACGCGTTGAGTGAGTGCTGATAGCTGCTACGGCTGGTACAATACGGGCCTTTCGCGGAGAACTGCCATTTATGTCTACGTCGTTTCTGGAAATTGTCGAGTTGCCTGATGGCCGCATCGAACTGCGTCGCGCCGAGGATGAGGGCTCTCTGGTAACCCTGGATTTCTCGGAAGACGCCAAGGCGTTCCTGCAGGGTCAGCATGTGGAAGTGGCCAAGGCCATGCTCAGCGTGGGCGTGCAGATGGCCGGTCGCCTGATGGATGGCGAGCTTGAACGTGATGAAGGGCCGCGTGTGCTGCACTGAGGTGCAGCAGGGCATCAGGTTTCATGCAATGACAGGCAAAGCCTGAACATCAGCCGAGGCGGATGTTCAGGCTTTGTGCGTTTCCGGCACCGGCAGCGCGCAGCAATTGCTGGCGTGCAGTGGCGTTGACGTTGCCCAGCCAGCTGACCACGGTGTGGCTGCGGCCCAGGCGCAAGGCTTCGCAGGCCAGTTGAAGCGGGCTCTGATTGCCGCGAGGTTGCAGCAGCAGGATGCGTTCACGGTTGAGCCCGGCATCGCGCAGCCAGGCCTGGGTCAGGCTTGACGGCGGGGCGATCAGGGTCAGCCAGCGGGTCTCGTCCTCTTCGCTCAGTTCGCGCAGTACGGGTGCCAGCAGGCTTTGGCAGTGCCCGGGGGCTCCGCGCAGCGACAGTTCGCTGAACAGCTCGGGCTGGCTGCTCTTGCGCGCCACTTCGCTGGTTTTCAGGCCAGGCAGTACGGGCTGGGCGAGGAATGCTTCGAACAATGGCAACTGGACTTGCTCGGGTGCGTGAATGAACTGCTGCATGACGCCTCCTGGATCAGCGGCGAATGACGCCGACGCTCAAGCCCTCGATCACCAGCTCCTGTTCTTTCAGGTCGACTTCGATGGGGGCGAATTCGGGGTTTTCGGCAAGCAGCCAGACCTTGCTGCCCTCGCGCTTGAAGCGCTTGACGGTGACTTCGTCGCCGATGCGGGCCACGACGATCTGGCCGTTGCGGGCTTCGCGGCAGGTGTGTACCGCCAGCAGGTCGCCATCGAAGATGCCGACATCCTTCATGCTCATGCCGTGTACGCGCAGCAAATAGTCGGCCTGGGGGTGGAAGAAGTCGGGGTTGATGTTGCAGGATTGCTCGATGTGCTGTTCGGCAAGGATCGGCGCACCGGCGGCAACCCGGCCGATGATTGGCAGGCCGCTTTCTTCGGCCTTGGCTTCCAGACCAGGGATGCGAATACCACGGGAGGCGCCCGGGGTCATCTCGATCGCGCCTTTGCGGGCAAGGGCCTTGAGGTGCTCCTCGGCGGCGTTGGGCGACTTGAAGCCCAGCTCCTGAGCGATCTCGGCGCGCGTCGGCGGGAAGCCGTTGTCTTCCAGGCAACGCTTGATGAACGCGAGAATTTCGGCTTGGCGTGGCGTCAGTTTCAACATGGTGAGCGCTCTGTCTTTTTGTACAGTGACTGGGATTATATACAGTGCTGGATGCGCTGCAAGCCAAAACCTGCAATAAACAGCAGCAATGGCGCTTGCAGCCGCCCGTCTGGCGCTTTTAAATGGCGACCGGCCGGTCACCGAGCCTTGACAGAAGCAGGGCTGAAACGTATGTTTCAAACACCTGTTTGTCTGGCGGAGTAGTCGGAGTAGTCATGGCCCAATCGGAAACCGTTGAACGCATTCTCGATGCTGCCGAGCAGCTGTTCGCGGAAAGGGGGTTCGCAGAAACCTCGTTGCGGCTGATTACCAGCAAGGCCGGGGTCAACCTGGCGGCGGTCAACTATCACTTCGGCTCCAAGAAGGCCCTGATCCAGGCAGTGTTCTCGCGTTTCCTCGGGCCGTTCTGCGCCAGCCTCGAACGTGAGCTGGAGCGGCGCCAGGCCAAGCCAGAGCACAAGCCGAGCCTCGAAGAGCTGCTGGAAATGCTGGTCGAGCAGGCTTTGGCCGTGCAGCCGCGCAGCAACAACGACCTGTCGATCTTCATGCGCCTGCTGGGCCTGGCCTTCAGCCAGAGCCAGGGCCACCTGCGGCGTTACCTGGAAGACATGTATGGCAAGGTGTTCCGCCGCTACATGCTGCTGGTCAACGAGGCTGCACCGCGCATCCCGCCGCTGGAGCTGTTCTGGCGCGTGCACTTCATGCTTGGCGCCGCCGCCTTCAGCATGTCCGGCATCAAGGCCCTGCGGGCGATTGCCGAGACCGATTTCGGCATCAACACCTCGATCGAGCAGGTAATGCGCCTGATGGTGCCGTTCCTGGCTGCGGGCATGCGTGCCGATAGCGGTGTTACCGACGACGCCATGGCCACCGCGCAGCTGCGCCCGCGCACCAAGACCAGCGCAGGCGCCTCCACCGCCAAGGCCTGAAGGCTGGGCGGGGCAGGGCGCTTCGGCTAAGCTAGCGCCCATGCCCGACCTCGACTTCCTGCACATTTCCCTCGCTGACCAGTGCCTTTATGGCTTTGCCGATGGCCAGCTGCGCCTGCGCGTGCCGGTTTCCACGGCGCGCAACGGCGCCGGCGAGCGCAACGGCTCGGGTTGCACGCCGTGTGGCCTGCACCAGGTGAGAGCGAAGATTGGTGCGGGCTTGCCGCTGAATGCGGTATTGGCCGGGCGGCGCTGGACCGGCGAGGTGTGGTCGCCGGCCTTGCATGCGCAATGCCCCGGCCGGGACTGGATCCTTACCCGCATTCTCTGGCTCAGTGGCTGCGAGCCGGGTGCCAACCGCCTGGGTGCGGTCGACACCTTCCGCCGTTATATCTACTTGCACGGCACCCCGGATACGGAACCCATGGGCGTAGCGCTGTCCCATGGTTGCATACGCCTGCGCAACACCGATTTGCTAAGCCTGTTCGAGCAGGTGCCGGCCCATTGCCCGGTACGCATCGAGCAGGCCGCCTGCCCCCAGTGGGCTTCTCTCAGTCTTCAATGAAGGATTACCCATGACTGTCAGCCTGCAAGGCTCCCTGATGGTGGATATCGCCGGTAAATGGCTGACCGCCGAAGACCGTCACCTGCTGCGCCAGCCTGAAGTGGCCGGCCTGATCATCTTTGCCCGCAACATCGACAGCCCGCGCCAGGTGCGTGAACTGTGCGCGTCGATCCGCGCCATCCGCCCCGACCTGATCCTGGCGGTGGACCAGGAGGGCGGCCGGGTGCAGCGCCTGCGCCAGGGCTTTGTGCGCCTGCCGGCCATGCGGGCGATAGCGGACAATGACAACGCCGAGTACCTGGCCGAGCAGTGCGGTTGGTTGATGGCGACCGAGGTGCTGGCGGTTGGCCTGGACCTCAGCTTTGCCCCGGTACTCGACCTGGACCACCAGCGCAGCGCCGTGGTGGGCAGCCGCGCCTTCGAGGGTGACCCGCTGCGTGCCACGCAACTGGCCGGGGCGTTCATCCGTGGCATGAATGCGGCGGGCATGGCGGCCTGTGGCAAGCACTTCCCGGGGCATGGCTGGGCCGAAGCGGACTCGCATGTGGCCATTCCCACCGATGAGCGCAGCCTCGAACAGCTGCGCCAGGCCGACCTGGTGCCGTTCACCCGCCTGAGCGGGCAATTGGCGGCAGTGATGCCGGCGCATGTCATCTATCCGCAGGTCGACAACCAGCCGGCTGGCTTCTCGCGGCGCTGGTTGCAGGACATCCTGCGTGGCGAGCTGGGCTTTGACGGGGTGATCTTCAGTGATGACCTGTCGATGGCGGGTGCGCATGTGGTCGGGGACGCGGCCAGTCGGATCGAGGCGGCGTTGAGTGCTGGCTGCGACATGGGCCTGGTGTGCAATGACCGGGCGGCGGCGGAGCTGGCGTTGAGTGCGGCGCAGCGGATGAAGGTCAAGCCCTCGCCACGGATTGCGCGGATGCGTGGGCAAGGGTTTGCGCGGACGGATTATCGCCAGCAGCCGCGGTGGCTGGAGGCGTTGGGGGCGTTGCGGGAGGCGCAGCTGGTCGATTGACCGCGCCGGCCCCTTCGCGGGCATGCCCGCTCCCACAGGTGCTGTGCTGGTTTCGAAATTAGTGTTGTACCTGTGCCGGCCTCTTCGCGGGTGAACCCGCTCCCACAGGTGCGGCGCCGGTTTCGAAATTGGTGTTGTAGCTGTGCCGGCCTCTTCGCGGGTGAACCCGCTCCCACAGGTACAGCACCGCCCTTGAGGGCACTGATATCCCTGTGGGAGCGGGTTTACCCGCGAAGGGGCCGGCACAGGCAGCACAACAGCCTGAAAAGCAGCGCTGTACCTGTGGGAGCGGGCGTGCCCGCGAAGAGGCCGGTACAGGCAGTGGGGGATTCTGGGCTACCGCCCGCGCTTTCCCGGCAGCGGCGCAAACAGCGCTTCGATCTCTTCATCCCCCAGCCGCCATTGCCCGGCCTGCCCGCCATCCAGCAGGCTCGCCGCCAGCGCCGCCTTCTCCTGCTGCAACAGCTGGATCTTTTCTTCCACTGTCCCCCGGGTGATCAGCTTGAACACGAACACCGGCTTGTCCTGGCCGATGCGGTAGGCGCGGTCGGTGGCCTGGTTTTCGCTGGCCGGGTTCCACCAGGGGTCGAAGTGGATCACCGTGTCCGCAGCCGTCAGGTTCAAGCCCACGCCACCCGCCTTGAGGCTGATCAGGAACACTTCGCTATCACCCTGCTGGAACTGCTGCACCGGCGTGCGCCGGTCGCGGGTGTCGCCGGTCAGCAGGCTGTAGCGGATCTTGCGCCTCTCCAGCTCCTGCTCGATCAACGCCAGCATCGAGGTGAACTGCGAGAACAACAGTACCCGGCGCCCTTCGCTCAGCAGCTCTTCGAGCATTTCCAGCAGCGCGCCCAGTTTGCCCTTGTCGGCCTGGTTGCCTTTGCTTTCCACCCCTTTGACCAGACGCAGGTCGCAGCATACCTGGCGCAACTTGAGCAGGGCGTCGAGGATGATGATCTGGCTGCGCGCAGCGCCATTGCGGGCGATTTCATCGCGGACTTTCTTGTCCATGGCCACCCGCACGGCCTCGTAGGTGTCGCGCTGGGCATCGCTGAGCTCGACCCAGTGCACCATCTCGGTCTTGGCCGGCAGCTCGGTGGCCACCTGCTCCTTGGTGCGGCGCAGCAGGAACGGGCGGATGCGGCTGGCCAGGTGGGCCATGCGCTCGCTGTCGCCGTGGCGCTCGATCGGTGTGCGGTAGTCCTGGTTGAAGCGCTTCAGGTCACCCAGCCAGCCAGGCATGAGGAAGTGGAAAATCGACCACAGCTCGCCCAGGTTGTTTTCCATTGGCGTGCCGGTCAGGCAGACGCGCTGATTGGCCCGCAGCTCGCAAACCGCGAGGGCGGCCTTGCTGGTGCTGCTCTTGATGTTCTGCGCCTCGTCCAGCACCAGCACGTGCCAGGCCTGGGCGCGCAAGTGCTCGAGGTCGCGCGGCACCAGGGCATAGGTGGTCAGAACCAGGTCGTATTCGTGCAGTTTGGCGAAATGCTTGCTGCGCCCCGGGCCTTGCAGGGCCAGCACGCGCAGCCCGGGGGCGAAGCGCTGGGCTTCGTCCAGCCAGTTGGGCACCAGGCTGGTCGGCATCACCGCCAGGGCCGGTGCGCTCAGGCGCCCGGACTGTTTCTCCAGCAGCAGGTGTGCCAGGGCCTGCAGGGTCTTGCCCAGCCCCATGTCGTCGCCGAGGATGCCGCCGGTGCCCATCTCGCGCAGCGCCTGCAGCCAGTTCAGGCCTTGTTGCTGGTAAGGGCGCAGGCTGGCCTGCAGCCCGGACGGCGGTTCTACCTGCAAATCACGGGCATCGCGCAGGCGACGGCCCAGGTCGCGCACATGCTCGCCACCCTCCCAATGCAGGGGCAGGCCGTCGATGTCGTTCAGGCGTGAGGCATCGGCACGGTCCAGGCGCAGGGACGGGCCTGCGGCGTCTTCGTGCAGGTACAGATCGCCGAGGGTGCCCATCACTGCCTTGATGCGGCCATATGGCAAGGCAACGCGCAGGGCCGGGGCATCGAGGCGGCCACGGTTGAGGTCGATCAGCAGGTGCTCGTCGTCACTGCGCCGGGCCAGTTCGCTGGGGCGCAGCAGTTCCGGGTTGCTGCGCAGCAGTTGCAGCACGATCGGCAGCAGGCTGTGGCGCTGGCCATCGACCACGATGCCCAGCTCCAGGTCGAACCATTCATGGCCGGGCGCTTCGTCGATGGTGGCGTACCAGTCGTCCACCTCCTGCAGGTTGAAGGCGAAGTCGCGATGGATGTCGATTTCCCAGCCGGCCTCGCGCAGGCGCGGCAGGCCTTCGCGGGCAAAGCGCAGCCAGGCTTCGTCGTCGGGCAATTGGTACATTTCGCCGGCGCTGTCGGGTAGCGCCTTGCTCTGTCGGGTGGCCGCCTTGAAGCCGAGGTCGCGCAGGGCCTTGCGCAGCGCCTGCTCGGCCTGGGGCTGGCGACGGATGCGCTGGCTGGTGTCGTCGACCAGGCGGGTCAGCGGCTTGTCGTCGCTGCCGGTGGCGCGCAGGCCGTCGTAGTCGAATGCCAGCGCTGCACGGTGTTGCATCTGCCGTTGCATGCGACCGGTCTTGGGCATGTAGGCGCTGAATTCGAGACTGCCCAGGGTCAGTCTGCCTCTTGGTGCGAGGTCGTCGATTTGCTTGGTGCTCACGGCTGTGGGGGTGGGAACCTGGCGGTTCAAGGCGTTCAATCGATGACTCAAGGGGACGACCAGGTGCTCGGGAACAATAGGCGCGCGCGCGAGCTGGCTGGCAATGAAAGGGTCGAGGTCATGGCGCAGCTTGCCGGTCTGGTGCGAATGCCTGTCGACATAGTGCATGGGCTCGATGGGCAGCACCTGTAGCTGCTGGTGACCATCGTGGTACCAGGCGCCTCGGTAGCTGCCATTGTCCAGCCTGACCCAGCGGAACTCGGCATGCAGCTCCGGCCCGGGGGACAGTGGCGCAGCATCGTCTTCGAACAGAAGGCGACCAGTGGCCAGGGCGTAGCCGTAAAGCTCCGCGCCCTGTTTGCCTTCCAGTTGCACCATGGGTGTCATCGTCTTGCTGCGGGCATCGATCAGGCGCAACAGCCGCGCATCGTCCTCGGTGACGTAACGGGGTGTGTAGTAGATCATCTCGGGCATCGAGGTGATGCGACCGATCTTCAGGCTGCCGTCTGTTTGCCGGGTGCCTTTGATCGGTTCGAGCCGACAGTGCTCATGATCCATGTGGATACGGTAATAGATTGCCGGGCCTTTGCGCGCGGGCTCGTGGGGGGCTGCGGGTTGCGACGGTGACTCGAGTGCCTGGACCCACAAGTTGAGGTCCGGTGGCAGCGACAGCGCGGCTTGCTCCGGCGGGGCCGCGGCGTCAAGGCCATCGTTACCGTCCTGCAGTTGCAGCAGCGCCGCGACGCAGTGCTTGCAGTTGAGCGCGACCGGGCAGGTGCAGCGTCCGAACACGCGCAAGTCACCGTGGTTGACCACCAGCTGGATGTTCTGCTGGTAAGTCTGGCCTGCCGAGCCCTTGCAGGTTGCCTCGACCTTCGGGCCATGCTTCGACAGGATGCGCGTCCGCTCTTGCGCCGCATAATTGCGGCCTCGTGCCAGTGCACCGGCCTCGAAGAAGTCGACCCAGTCCGGATAGGCTCTCAGCAGTTGCTGCGCATCACCGTCGCTCACATCACTGCTCCATCATCTCCGGGTCCATCACCGGCATTTTAGGCGTACCTGGTGGTGTCACCTTCAGCAGCACCGCCAGGTGCCCACCGTCGAGGAAGGTCAGCTGGCTGCCCTTGACGTTGCTGTTGCTCTGCTTGAACTGCTCGCTTTGCAGCACGCTGCCGTTGCCGTCCAGCTGGTTGACCCAGAAGTTGGCCTCGACCGCAATGAAACGGCCCTCGGCGATGCTCAGGTTGCCTTCGATGGGGAAGTGGCCGAACTGCTCGGTGCCTTCGCCCAGGGCGATGCGGCTGGGTTCGCTGCCCACTTGCTGCTGCCAGGCCTTGTGCAGCAGCACGGTGTAGTCGGCGGTAGCTTCCAGGCGGGTGGCTTCATCTTCCAGCGCCAGGCGGCGCTCGGCGTCCTTTTCCAGGCGTGGAGCGCCGGCGCTCCAGTCTTCGGGGGCGAACGGGCTGGTGAAGGCGGGCACGCTGTTCTGCCGCACCAGGATCATTTCTACCTGATACAGGCCTTCGGCGAAGGCGGCTGGGGCGAACAGCGCCAGCAGCAGGGTCAGGCAACGGATGGCACGCATGGGTCTTCCTTAGGCAGGCTGTGGGGTCAGGCGCTCGAACAGCGCCTCCAGGTTATTGAAGCGTTCGTCGGGGCGTTCCATGGGTACCAGGAAGCGGAACTGGGTGGCGCCTTCGAACTTGTAGCGTTTGGGCTGGCCCTGGATCAGCTTGATCAGGGTCAGCGGGTCGACCGGGGTCTCGGCCTCGAACTCGATCTTGCCGCCGTTGGGGCCGGCGTCGACTTTCTTGATGCCGAGCTTTTCCGCGTGCAGCTTGAGCGAGGTCAGGCGCATCAGGTTCTTGGTCGGCTCGGGCAGCAGGCCGAAGCGGTCGATCATTTCCACCTGCAGGTCCTTGAGGCCTTCTTCGTCGGCAGCCGAGGCAATGCGCTTGTACAGGATCAGCCGCGCATGCACGTCGGGCAGGTAGTCCTCGGGGATCAGTGCCGGCAGGCGCAGGTTGATTTCCGGGCCGCCGCCCAGCGGCTGCTCAAGGTTGGGCTGGGTGCCCTTGCGGATCGCCTTGACCGCGCGCTCAAGCATTTCCATGTACAGGGTAAAGCCCACCGCCTGGATCTGCCCGCTCTGGCCTTCGCCCAGCAGCTCGCCAGCGCCGCGAATCTCCAGGTCGTTGGTGGCCAGCACGAAGCCGGCGCCGAGGTCCTGGGTGTTGGCGATCGCTTCCAGGCGTTTTTCGGCGTCGGCGCTGACCTTCTGCCGGGTTGGCGTCAGCAGGTAGGCGTAGGCCTGGTGGTGGCTCCGGCCAACCCGGCCGCGCAGCTGGTGCAGCTGGGCCAGGCCGAACTTGTCGGCACGCTCGATGACGATGGTGTTGGCGCTGGGAACGTCGATACCGGTTTCGATGATGGTCGAGGCCACCAGCACGTTGAAGCGCTTGTGGTAGAAGTCGCTCATCACCTGTTCCAGCTCGCGCTCGCGCATCTGCCCGTGGCCGATGCCGATGCGCGCCTCTGGCACCAGTTCGGCAAGGTCGGCGGCGCATTTCTCGATGGTTTTCACATCGTTGTGCAGGTAGTACACCTGGCCACCGCGCAGCAGCTCGCGCAGCAGCGCCTCCTTGACCGTGCTCTTGTTCTGCTCCATGACGAAGGTGCGTACCGACAGGCGGCGCGCCGGCGGCGTGGCGATGATCGACAGGTCGCGCATGCCCGCCACCGCCATGTTCAGCGTACGCGGGATCGGCGTGGCGGTGAGGGTGAGGATGTCCACCTCGCTGCGCAGGGCCTTGAGCTGTTCCTTCTGGCGCACGCCAAAGCGGTGCTCTTCGTCGATGATGGCCAGGCCCAGGTCCTTGAAGCGTACATCGTCCTGCAGCAGCTTGTGGGTGCCGATGAGGATGTCGATCTTGCCTTCAGCCAGATCGGCGGCGGCGTTGGCCACTTCCTTGGCCGACTTGAAGCGGCTCATCACCTCCACGCTCACCGGCCAGTCGGCAAAGCGGTCGCGGAAGCTGTTGTAGTGCTGCTGGGCGAGCAGGGTGGTGGGCACCAGCACGGCCACCTGGCGGCCGCTGTGCACGGCAATGAATGCCGCGCGCATGGCCACTTCGGTCTTGCCGAAGCCGACGTCGCCGCATACCAGGCGGTCCATCGGCTTGGGCGCCAGCATGTCGGCGCGCACCGCTTCGATGGCAGCCTGCTGGTCCGGGGTTTCCTCGAACGGGAAGCCGGCGCTGAAGGTGGCGTAGTCGGCGGACGGGTCGGCAAATGCATAGCCCTTGCGCGCGGCGCGGCGGGCATAGATGTCGAGCAGTTCGGCGGCCACGTCGCGCACCTGTTCGGCGGCCTTGCGCTTGGCCTTCTGCCAGGCCTCCGAGCCGAGCCGGTGCAGCGGTGCCAGGGCATCGTCGCTGCCGGTGTAGCGGGCGATCAGGTGCAGGTTGGCCACCGGCACGTACAGCTTGGCGCCCTCGGCGTATTCCAGAGTGAGGAATTCGGCGGCCTGGCCGTCGATTTCCAGGGTGGCCAGGCCCAGGTAGCGGCCCACGCCATGGTCGATGTGCACCACCGGCGCGCCTTCGCGCAGCTCGGTCAGGTTCTTGATCACCGCGTCGTTGGCGGTTTCGCCACGCTTGTCGCGGCGCCGGCGCTGCATGACCCGTTGGCCGAACAGCGGGCTTTCGGCGACCAGGGCGATGGCTGGGTCGTCCAGCAGCAGGCCTTCGTCCAGCGGGGCGATGGTGATTGCCAGGCGTTCGCTGCCGGTGATGAAGTCGGCCCAGCCGTCGACGGTATGCGGGCGCAGTTTCAGCCGTTCGAGCAGCTCCAGCAGCACTTCGCGCCGGCCTGCCGATTCGGCGGTGAACAACACCCGGCCAGGGAACTGGTCGAGGAAATTGGCCAGTTCGGCCAGGGGCTGGTTGGCCTTGGCCTCGATTGCCAGGTTGGGCAGGGGGCGTGCCGGGAAGCGCTCGCGGCCCACGCCCGGGTCGAGGTCTTCGGTGCTGACCACTACCCGTGGCCATTGCTTGAGCCGGGCGAAGCAGTCTTCCACCGGCAGGAACAGTTCGGCCGGTGGCAGCAGCGGCCGGCTCAGGTCGCCACGGCGGTCTTCATAACGCCCGCGCACGTCGTTCCAGAAATGTTCGGCGGCCTGTTCCACGCCGGGCAGCGAGAACACCTGGGTGTCGGCCGGCAGGTAGTCGAACAGGGTCGAGGTTTCTTCGAAGAACAGCGGCAGGTAGTACTCGATGCCGGCGGGGATGATGCCGCTGGCCAGGTCCTGGAAGATCGCGCTGCGGCGGAAATCGACATCGAAGCGTTCGCGGAAGCGCGCCTTGAAGCGGGTCACTTCCTCTTTCTGCATCGGGAACTCGCGCGCCGGCAGCAGGCGCACCGAATCCACCTTGTCGATCGAGCGCTGGGTCTCGGGGTCGAAGGTGCGCAGCGTCTCGATCTCGTCATCGAACAGGTCGATGCGGTAGGGCAGCTTGCTGCCCATCGGGAACAGGTCGATCAACGCGCCGCGCACGGCGAACTCGCCATGCTCGTAGACGGTGTCGACGCAGCGATAGCCACTGGCCTCCAGGCGCAGGCGCATCTGCTCCACGTCGATGGTCTGGCCCACGTCCAGCACCAGGCTGCTGCCCAGCAGGAAGCGGGTCGGCGCCAGGCGGTGCAGGGCGGTGGTGATCGGCACCACGAGGATGCCGTGGCTCAGCTCCGGCAGGCGGTAGAGGCTGGCGATGCGCTGGGAAATGATGTCCTGGTGCGGCGAGAACAGGTCGTAGGGCAGGGTTTCCCAATCGGGGAACGGCAGCACCGGCAGGTCCGGGGCAAAGAAGCGAAGTTCCTGTTCCAGACGATCGGCAGCCTGGCTGTCGGCAGTCAGCAGCAAAGTGAAGCGGCCCGCGCTGCTGGCGGCCTCGGCGATGGCCAGGCTGAGGGTGGCACCGGGTAGATTGCCCCAGGTTTGTTTGCCGGCCGTGGCCGACATTTGCGGTAGGCGCAGAACTGACACGGGAGATTGCACTCCAAGCGTTGCGGCAAAGAGATCGATTGTACCGGTGACGGTGCCGGCTGTCAGGTTCGAAAGGGCGTGAACGCTGGCTTGCGTGGCCGCGACAGGCGCTCATTGCCCGTAACGCGTTGGGGCGTCATAATGTAGCCCCTTTTTTCTGTCCCTACATGTGGAAGGTTCCCGTGACTCAGAAGCCCGACCAGTGTCTTGGTGAGTGGATCGATCGTGAAGCCCTGGCTGAAGCGATGATCCCGCTTATCGGTCAGCTCTACCGCAACAACAACGTGGTGAGCTCGATTTATGGCCGTAGCCTGATCAACCGTTCGGTTATCTCGATCCTCAAGGCGCACCGCTTTGCGCGTCATCGTCAAGCCGACGAAACCGAACTGTCCGTCCACGAGACATTCCCCCTGCTCAAGGCCATGAGCGAGCTGAAACTGGGCGCCGCTTCGGTCGACCTGGGCAAGCTGGCCAACAAGTTCAAGCAGGAAGGCAATGGCCGCACTGCCGAGCAGTTCGTCCGTGAAGAACTGGCCGAGGTGGTTGGCCAGCAGAACGCTTCGGCGCGCAAGGGCACCGACGTTGTCCTGTACGGCTTCGGCCGCATCGGCCGCCTGCTGGCGCGCATCCTGATCGAGAAGACCGGTGGCGGCGACGGCCTGCGCCTGCGCGCCATCGTCGTGCGCAAGGGCGCCGAGAACGACCTGGTCAAGCGTGCCAGCCTGCTGCGCCGTGACTCGGTGCACGGCCCGTTCGATGGCACCATCACCATCGACGAAGCCAACAACACCATCACCGCCAACGGCAACCTGATCCAGGTTATCTACGCCAAGAGCCCGAGCGAAGTCGACTACACCCAGTACGGCATCGAAAACGCGCTGATCGTCGACAACACCGGCGTATGGCGTGATGCCGACGGCCTGGGCCAGCACCTGGCCTGCCCGGGCGCTGCCCGCGTGATCCTCACCGCACCTGGCAAGGGCGCGCTGAAGAACATCGTGCACGGCATCAACCACGGTGACATCGCTGCCGATGACAAGATCATCTCGGCCGCTTCCTGCACCACCAACGCCATCGTGCCGGTGCTCAAGGCCATCAACGACCAGTACGGCATCGTCAACGGCCACGTCGAAACCGTTCACTCGTTCACCAACGACCAGAACCTGATCGACAACTTCCACAAGGGCAGCCGCCGTGGCCGTGCCGCGCCGCTGAACATGGTCATCACCGAAACCGGCGCCGCCACTGCTGCCGCCAAGGCACTGCCAGTGCTGAAGGGCAAGCTGACCGGCAACGCCATTCGCGTACCGACGCCGAACGTTTCGATGGCCATCCTCAACCTGAACCTCGAGAAGGCCACCAGCCGCGACGAGATCAACGAGTACCTGCGCCAGACCGCCATGCACTCGGAGCTGCACAAGCAGATCGATTACGTCAGCTCGCAGGAAGTGGTTTCGACCGACTTCGTCGGTTCGCGCCACGCCGGTGTGGTTGACGCCGAAGCGACCATCTGCAATGACAACCGCGTTGTTCTGTACGTCTGGTACGACAACGAATTCGGTTACAGCTGCCAGGTGGTTCGTGTGATGGAAGAGATGGCCGGTGTGAACCCGCCAGCGTTTCCGCACTGATACGCTTGTAAGGCAATGAAAAAACGGGAACCTTCGGGTTCCCGTTTTTTTTCGCCTGATTAACTGATCGGGCATTTACTGTGCCTGTACTGGCCCTTTCGCGGGCACGCCAGCTCCCACAGGGATATCACAGGGCTGGAGGGCAGTGGGGTTCCTGTGGGAGCGGGCGTGCCCGCGAAAGGGCCAGTACAGGCATTCGAGATCTCGATATTGCGCGCATTTCTTTGTTTCTTGCTGATGCTGCTCACCGCCTGCAACCAGGGCCGTACCCTGGAACGCCTGGGTGGCCCGACCATGGGCAGCAGCTACAGCATCCAGTACGTGCGCGAACCCGGCGGCCCGGCGCCGGTCCAGGTGCAGGCGGCAGTCGAAACCATCCTGCACGACATCGACCAGCATTACTCGACCTACCGCGGCGACTCCACCGTCAGCCGTTTCAACCAGTTGCCCGCCAACCAGTGCCTGGTCCTGCCCCCCGACATGCTCGAACTGGTCAGCCTTGGTCAGCACCTGGCCGAGCAGAGCGGCGGCGCCTTCGACCTTACCGTCGAACCATTGCTCGACCTGTGGGGCTTCGGCCCCCAGGCCCGTCACGAGCAGGTGCCCGACCCGCTGGCCCTGGCCCAGGTGCGCCAGCGTGTGGGCTACCGGCACTTGCACATCGACGGCCAGGCCCTGTGCAAGGACGCCCCGGTGCAACTCGACTTCAACAGCATCGCCGCCGGCCATGCCGTCGACCTGATCGCCGCGCGCCTGCAGGCCATGGGCGTTGCCAGCTTTGTCGCCGAAGCCACCGGCGAGCTCAAGGCCGCCGGCCGCAAGCCCGATGGCAGCCCCTGGCGCATCGCCCTGGAGCTGCCCCGCGAAGATCGCCAGATAGCCCGCCAGATCATCCCGGTCAATGGCCTTTCAGTATCAACCTCGGGTGACTATCGGCACTATTTCGAGGAGAATGGCCGGCGCTATTCGCACACCTTCGATGCCCGCCTCGGGCGCCCGGTGCAGCACGACCTGGCCGCGGTCACCGTGCTCGATGCCTCGGCGCTGCGGGCCGACGGCTATTCGACGCTGCTGTTGATCCTGGGCCCGGAACGTGGCTGGGATTTTGCCGTGGCGCATGACCTGGCCGCGGTATTGGTGACTCGGGCCGAGGGTGGCTTCGTCTCCCGAGCTACGCCCGCATTCGAACGGGCAGTGAAAGGCGAATGAAAGCACAAGCAGGGATGATCGCCGCCAGGGAATGGTTCACACATGTAGTGCGGGCAAAATTGGCCTACGACGCGACCAAGGGTTAATGTGCGCGGCGTTCACGCTTGATTAGACTGCACCCGAATTTTCTCATGACGCCCCGGCGGCATGATCGCGCCCCGCGAGCGACCGTGGCTTGCGGGCCAGTTCTGAAGGAGTACGCATGGCTGTCTACAACTACGACGTAGTGGTGCTGGGTTCCGGCCCGGCCGGAGAAGGTGCGGCAATGAACGCCGCCAAAGCAGGGCGCAAGGTGGCGATGGTCGATAGCCGTCGCCAGGTCGGGGGCAACTGCACCCACCTGGGCACCATCCCGTCCAAGGCACTGCGTCACTCGGTGCGGCAGATCATGCAGTTCAACACCAACCCGATGTTCCGTGCCATCGGTGAGCCGCGCTGGTTCTCGTTCCCGGACGTGCTGAAAAGCGCCGAGAAGGTCATCGCCAAGCAGGTAGCGTCGCGCACCGGCTACTACGCGCGTAACCGCGTGGACGTGTTCTTCGGCACCGGCAGCTTCGCCGACGAGCAGACCGTCGAAGTGGTCTGCCCGAACGGCGTGGTGGAAAAGCTCAACGCCAAGCACATCATCATCGCCACCGGCTCGCGCCCGTACCGCCCGGCCGACATCGACTTCCACCACCCGCGCGTCTACGACAGCGACACCATCCTCAGCCTCAGCCACACCCCACGCAAGCTGATCGTGTACGGTGCCGGTGTGATCGGTTGCGAATACGCCTCGATCTTCAGCGGCCTGGGTGTATTGGTAGAGCTGGTGGACAACCGTGGCCAGTTGCTGAGCTTCCTCGACTCGGAAATTTCCCAGGCGCTGAGCTACCACTTCAGCAACAACAACATCACCGTGCGCCACAACGAAGAGTATGAGCGCGTCGAAGGCCTGGACAACGGGGTGATCCTGCACCTGAAGTCGGGCAAGAAGATCAAGGCCGACGCCTTGCTGTGGTGCAACGGCCGTACCGGCAACACCGACAAGCTGGGCCTGGAAAACATCGGTATCAAGGTCAACAGCCGCGGCCAGATCGAGGTCGACGAGGCCTACCGCACCAGCGTGCCGAACATCTACGGTGCCGGCGACGTGATTGGCTGGCCAAGCCTGGCAAGTGCCGCTCATGACCAGGGCCGCTCTGCCGCTGGCAGCATCGTGGATAATGGCAGCTGGCGCTTCGTCAACGACGTGCCGACCGGCATCTACACCATTCCGGAGATCAGCTCGATCGGCCGCAACGAACAGGAACTGACCCAGGCCAAGGTGCCGTACGAGGTGGGCAAGGCCTTCTTCAAGGGCATGGCGCGCGCGCAGATCGCCGGTGAGCCGCAGGGCATGCTGAAGATCCTGTTCCACCGCGAAACCCTGGAAATCCTTGGCGTGCACTGCTTCGGCTACCAGGCTTCGGAGATCGTCCACATCGGCCAGGCGATCATGAACCAGCCGGGTGAGCAGAACAACCTGAAGTACTTCGTCAACACCACGTTCAACTACCCGACCATGGCCGAAGCCTATCGGGTAGCTGCCTACGACGGCCTGAACCGGCTTTTTTGAGCGGCTCCGACCGGTGGCCTGAGCCGGTCGGAGAGACCGATTTCAACCCTGCCCGAGGGTGGTCTTGGCCAAACCGGGAAAGTCTGTAATCAGGCTGTCCACGCCAAAATCAGCGAGCCGGCGCATCAGTGCCGGTTCGTTGACCGTCCACACCGACACGTGCAAACCCTGGCCCTGGGCTTTGATCAGGCGCTCGGGGGTGCACAGTGTCCAGTTCAATGCCAGCAGCTCGCAGCCATAGTTCTGTGCCACCTTCAGCGGGTCGAGCCAGGCGTATTCGGCCACCAGCCCGCGCTTGACGTCCGGCACCAGCTCCAGGGCGGCACCCAGCACTTCGCGTGAGCTGGAGGTGATGGTCACCTTGTCCAGCAGGCCGTACTGCTGGGCCAGTTCGCGGATTGCCAGCACGGTGGTGGCGGCACGGGTGCGCGAGGCGCTTTTCACCTCCAGCTGCCAGTGCTCGAACGGGCATTTCTCGAACAGTTCTTCCAGTTTCGGGATCGGGCAGGGCTGGACGTGGCCCGGGCCGCCTTTGCGGGCATCGATCTTGACCAGCTCGGCGGCCGGGTGCTCGACCACCTTGCCGCGTTTGCCGGTGGTGCGCTTGAGGGTGGGGTCATGGATCACCATCAGCTCGTTGTCGGCCGACAGGTGCAGGTCCAGCTCGCAGCGGGTCACGCCATGGGCGAGGCATTGCTGGAAGCTCTTCAGGGTGTTCTCGGGCGCTTCGCCCTTGGCGCCGCGGTGGCCGTAGATCAGGGTCACGTTCGTTCCTTCAAATCAGAGAAAAATGGGCTCAGGAGGCGGGGTCGTTCTGTTCCAGCTGCTGGCGCCGTTGTTGTTGCTGGCGCTGCAGGATGTAGCGAGCCAGCAGTTGCCGTTGGGCGTCGGTCATGTCGGTGAATTCGGTGCCGACCTCGAAGCCGCCCTCCGGGCGCGGGTCGCAATGGGTGATCTTGCCGCGCAGCAGCAGGCCATGGGCGCGCGGCATCAGCACCATCTTCACCTTCACTCGGGTGCCGGGGGCCACCGCTGTGGCTTGCGCGAATTCGATGCCGCCCTCGGAAATGACCACCGGCTGGGGCTGGCCAACTTCGCCGATCAGGGTCTGGGCAACCACCGCGCTAAGCAGGTCGAGGCGTTTGTTCTGCGCGCGCAGGAAGGCGGCGAGGGTGCGGTCCTTTTCGCTCAGCTGGCGCAGCAGGTGCTGCGACTCGAAGTCGGACAGGTGCAGTTCGCTGAGCAGGTTGAATAGTGGCGAATCATCTTGCAACACATCTGGGTCAAGGGCTTCGGCCGCGCTGAGGGGGCTTATTTGAAGTGCGATCCGATCTTCGATGCGGTAGTATTCGCGGCGATCTTCTTCGTCTAATGTCGTCATGGCGAACCCAAGGTAGCGGCGGTGGTCCGAGTGTAAAGCCGCCGTAGGCGCCTCGCCACAAGGACGTTCCCTTTCATCCGAACAAGCCCCGACATGTTCAGACCTCTTTTCGCATTCATCGGCACGCGTTATACCCGTGCCAAACGTCGCAATCACTTCGTCTCGTTCATTTCCCTGACCTCGATGATCGGCCTCGCCCTGGGCGTGGTGGTGATGATCGTGGTGCTCTCGGTGATGAACGGTTTCGACCACGAGATGCGCACCCGCGTGTTGGGCATGATCCCGCATGCCACGCTGGAGAGCGGCCAGCCCATTGCCGACTGGCCGGCCCTTGCCCAACAAGTAAAGCAGAATCCGCAGGTGGTGGCGGTTGCGCCCTTCACCCAGATGCAGGGCCTGCTGACCCATGAAGGCAAGGTGCAGAAGGTGCTGCTCAACGGCATCGACCCGGCCCGCGAGCGCGAAGTGTCGATCATCGACAAGTTCGTCCTGCAAGGCCGCCTCGACCAGCTGGCGCCGGGCGAGTGGGGCATCATGATCGGCGACAAGGCCGCGGCCAAGCTGGGCGTAGGCATCGGCGACAAGCTCACCTTCGTCGCCCCTGAGGTCAGCGTGACCCCGGCCGGCATGTTCCCGCGCATGAAGCGCTTCACCGTGGTCGGCACCTTCCACGTGGGCGCGGGCGAGATCGACGGCTACCTGGGCCTGACCAACATCAGCGACCTGTCCCGCCTGCACCGCTGGAAGCCCGACCAGGTCCAGGGCCTGCGCCTGAAGTTCGATGACCTGTTCCAGGCGCCACGGGTGGCCTGGGACATCGCCCAGCGCCTGGGTGACCAGGAGTTCTACAGCCGTGACTGGACCCGTACCCACGGCAACCTGTACCAGGCGATCCGCATGGAAAAGGCCATGATCGGCCTGCTGTTGCTGCTGATCGTGGCGGTGGCGGCGTTCAACATCATTTCCACCCTGGTGATGGTGGTCAACGACAAGCGTGGCGACATCGCCATCCTGCGTACCCTGGGCGCCACGCCCGGGCAGATCATGCTCATCTTCATGGTCCAGGGCACGGTGATCGGGGTGATCGGTACCCTGATCGGCGCCGTGGTCGGGATCGTCGCCGCGCTGAACGTGAGCGCGGTGATCGCCGGCATCGAGAAACTGATCGGGCACAAGTTCCTCAACGCCGACGTGTATTTCATCGATTACCTGCCGTCGCAGATCCAGGCCCAGGACGTGTACATGGTCTGTGGTGCGGCGCTGGTCCTGAGTTTCTTCGCCACCCTGTACCCGGCCTGGCGTGCGGCCCGCACCCAGCCTGCAGAGGCGCTACGTTATGAGTGAGTCGCGCATGAGTGATAAAGCCGTTCTGAGTTGCCGCAACCTGGGCAAGTCCTACGACGAGGGCCCGGAATCGGTGCAGGTGCTGTCCGGGCTCAACCTCGAGCTGCACGCCGGTGAGCGGGTAGCCATCGTGGGTAGCTCCGGCTCGGGCAAGAGTACCTTGCTCAACCTGCTGGGCGGCCTCGACCGGCCGACCCAGGGCAGCGTCTGGCTGGCCGGCGAGGAGTTGTCTGCGCTGGGCGAGCGTGCCCGTGGCCTGCTGCGCAACCGCGAGCTGGGCTTTGTCTACCAGTTCCACCACCTGCTGCCGGAATTCACTGCCATCGAGAACGTGTGCATGCCATTGCTGATCGGCCGCACGCCCATCCCCGAGGCCCGTGAGCGTGCCGAGGCGCTGCTCAAGCGCGTGGGCCTGGCCCACCGCTTCAACCACAAGCCGGCCGAGCTGTCCGGTGGTGAGCGCCAGCGGGTGGCGATCGCCCGGGCACTGGTCAACCGCCCCGGCCTGGTAATGCTCGACGAGCCGACCGGCAACCTCGACCACCACACCGCCCAGGGCATCCAGGAGTTGATGCAGGAACTGTCCAGCGCGTCGCGCACGGCGTTCCTGGTGGTCACCCACGACCTCAACCTGGCGCGCCAGATGGACCGTGTATTGAAGCTCGACGACGGCCACCTGGTGGCGATCTGATCGACTGTACGGGGTGGCCGGTGCTGCCCCGTTTTCCTGTTTTCATTGGGTGATTTCGTACATGTTCAGACCCTTGCCCATCTTCATCGGCGCGCGCTACACCCGAGCCAAGCGCCGCAACCACTTCATCTCGTTCATCTCGATGACCTCGATGATCGGCCTGTCGCTGGGCGTGCTGGCGATGATCGTGGTGCTGTCGGTGATGAACGGCTTCCAGCGCGAAATGAGTTCGCGCATCCTCGGCCTGGTGCCGCATGCCGCCATCCTCGGCGTGCAGCCGCTGGACGACTGGCACAAGGTGGCCGACGCGGCCATGCGCGACCCGGCGGTGATGGCGGCGGCGCCGATTACCGAAATGGAAGGCATGCTGTCGTACAAGGGCGCGATGCAGCCGATCCAGGTAGGCGGTATCGACCCGGCCGAAGAGGGCAAGGTCTCGATCGTCGGCCAGCATATCGTCCAGGGCCGCCTGCAGGACCTGCAGCCGGGTGAGTTCGGCGTGGTCATCGGTGAGCTGACTGCGCGGCGCTTCCGCCTGAATACCGGCGACAAACTGACCCTTATCGTGCCGGAAATCAGCAAGGAACCGGGCGGCATCACCCCGCGCATGCAGCGCCTGACCGTGGTCGGCATCTTCAAGGTCGGCGCCGAGCTGGACGGCTCGCAGGCTTACATCCACGTGGACGATGCCGGCGCCATGCAGCGCTGGGCGCCGGGCCAGGTGCAGGGCGTGCGCCTGAAACTGCACGACCTGTATGCCGCACCGCAGGTGTCCAAGGCCATCGCTGCCGGGCTGGGCGATGCCTACCGGGCCGATGACTGGTCGCATACCCAGGGCAGCCTGTTCAGTGCCATGAAGATGGAAAAGACCATGATCGGCCTGCTGTTGCTGATGATCATCGCGGTGGCAGCGTTCAACATCATCGCCACCCTGGTGATGGTGGTGAACGACAAGGGCCCGGACATCGCCATCCTGCGCACCCTGGGCGCCACGCCGGCGCAGATCATGGGCACGTTCATGGTCCAGGGCAGCCTGATCGGCATTGTCGGGACGCTGATCGGTGGCGTGCTTGGGGTGATTGCGGCGTTCAACGTCAGCCAGATCGTCGGTTGGCTGGAGCGGGTGAGCGGGCAGCACATCTTTACTTCGGATGTGTACTTCGTCAGCAGCTTGCCGTCGCAGTTGCAGTGGGGCGATGTGGCGATCATCTGCACTGCCGGGTTGGTGATGAGCTTCCTGGCGACCATTTATCCGGCTTATCGGGCATCGCAGGTGCAGCCGGCGATTGGCCTGGCAGTTTGAGTAACTGTTGAGGGCCTCATCGCCGGCAAGCCAGCTCCCACCCCGACCGCATCGGCCTCAAGCCCTGCGCAGTCCCTGTAGGAGCCTGGCTTGCCAGCGATGAGGCCAGTGCAGGCAGTACAAGACGGTCGGTCCCACAGGATTGCATCAAGCCCAAGGCATGCGCTGTACCTGTGGGAGCTGGCTTGCCGGCGATGGGCTGCAAAAGCAGCCCTGATGTCACCGGCCTTCAGTGAAATCGATCACGAATCGTGTCCAACCGTCCGCACACTCCGCCTGAATGCGCCCACCATGGGCCTGCACGATCGACCGGGTAATCGCCAACCCCAACCCGGCATGCTCGCTACTGCCTTCCCGCCGCGCCGGGTCCACCCGGTAGAAGCGGTCGAACAACCGTGGTAACACTGCCGGCTCGATAGCCGCCCCGGTATTGGCCACGCCAATCCTCGGCCCTGGCCCCAATGTCACCTTTATCTGCCCACCCGACGGGGTGAAGCGTAAGGCATTGTCCAGCAAGTTGGACAGTGCCCGGCGCAGCATATGCCGGTCGCCTTGCAGCAGCGCCTCACCCTCGCGCAGCATCTGCACGCCGCTGTCCTCTGCCAGCGGCGCGTAGTACTCCAGCAGCGCATCCACCTCCTCATGCAGCACCAGCGGTGCTTGCCCCGGCACCAGCAGGCCATGGTCGGCCTTGGCCAGGAACAGCATGTCGTTGATCATCTGCGCCATCCATTGCAGCTCCTCGAGGTTGCCGTGCAGGGCTTCGCGGTACTCTTCGAGGCTGCGCGGGCGGGTGAGGGTGACCTGGGTGTGGGTCAGGAGGTTGGACAGCGGCGTGCGCAGCTCGTGGGCGATGTCGGCGGAGAATGCCGACAGGCGCTGGAAGGCGTCGTCCAGGCGCTGCAGCATGGCGTTCATGGCCGTCGCCAGCTCGGCCAGCTCTTCGGGCATCTGTGCGACCGGCAGGCGTGTGGTGAGCGAGCGCGCCGATACGCTGGCAGCCACCTGGCCCATCTGCCGCAACGGTCGCAGCCCGCGGCGTGCAGCCCAGGCACCGAGCAGTGCCGTGGCCAGCGCCGACAGGCCCACCGTCAGCCAGATCAGCCGTTGCATGCCCAGCAGGAAGTGCTGGTGATGGGTGATGTCGAGGTACAGGGTCAGTTGTGGCGACTGCGGGGCGCCTTGCGCCAGGTGCACGGCCAGGCTGCGGTAGTCGGTGCCTTGCGCATGCAGGGTTGCCAGCCCGTCGGGCAGTGGCGTCCGCGGCAGGCCTGTGCGGCTTTCGAACCAGGTGGCGCCGTCGCTGCCGTTGATGCGCAGGGCCAGGTCGGCCTGGTGGCCCAGTTCATCGCGCAAGGCGGGCAGGCGCGCCTGCAGCTCGGCCGGCGTGGTGATGCCGGCCAGCTGGGTGCGGAACAGCGACAGGCGCGAGTCCAGCAGTTGCTGGTCCAGTTCGACGAAGTGCTGCTCGCTGGCCCGGCTGAATATCAGGCCGGCACCGAGCGAGACAGCGGCGGTGCAGGCGGCGAACAGCAGGGCCAGGCGGCTGCCGAGGGAGACCCGACGCATCACTCCGCGCGCTCTTCGAGTACATAGCCCATGCCGCGCACGGTATGGATCAGCTTGTTGGGGTGTGGGTCGTCGATCTTCAGGCGCAGGCGGCGGATCGCCACTTCGATCACATTGGTGTCGCTGTCGAAATTCATGTCCCACACCTGCGAGGCGATCAGCGATTTGGGCAGCACCTCGCCCTGGCGGCGCAGCAGCAGTTCAAGCAGGGCGAACTCCTTGGCGGTCAGGTCGATGCGCTGGCCGGCGCGCTCGGCGCGGCGGCGGATCAGGTCCAGGCGCAGGTCGGCCAGGCCCAGGGTGGTGTCCTGGCTGGGGCTGGTGCCCCGGCGCAGCAGGCTGCGCACCCGCGCCAGCAGTTCGGAGAAGGCGAACGGCTTGACCAGGTAATCATCGGCGCCCAGCTCCAGGCCGTGCACCCGGTCCTCCACGGCATCGCGGGCTGTGAGAAACAGCACCGGGGTGTCCAGGCCGGCCTGGCGCACGGCCTGGAGGATCTGCCAGCCGTCACGGCCGGGCAGCATCACGTCGAGAATCAGCAGGTCGTGGTCGCCGGTCAGGGCGAGGAACTGGCCGGTCTCGCCGTCGGTGGCCAGTTCGGTGGCGAAGCCAGCCTCGTTCAGGCCCTGGCTCAGGTACTGGCCGGTACGGGCCTGGTCTTCGACGATCAGCAGTTTCATTAAGCGGCAGGACTCCAGATGGCAGCGTGGGAACCTGTGGGAGCGGGCGTGCCCGCGAAGCATGCAACGCGCTATATGGCACCGGCTTCGCCGGTGTTCGCGGGCAAGCCCGCTCCTACAGGGACCGGGTGATGCTGAGATGATACGTGACGATTCACCCGCTCGCCCCAAACTGACGAAGATGTAATCCCGCTGACTTGCGCTCCAAGGCGGGGTGCAAAACCGGTAGACTAGAAGCAATTTCGAACCTTCAGGTCAGTTTCCATGCATCCCGCTGCCGAACATTCCCCGCTGGGCAAGTCCAGCGAATACATTGCCACCTATTCTCCGGAGCTGCTGTTCCCGATTCCGCGTACCGCCAAGTGGGCCGAACTGGGCGTTACCGCCCAGACCTTGCCGTGGCAGGGTGTGGACTACTGGAACTGCTTCGAGCTGAGCTGGCTGCTGCCGTCGGGCAAGCCGGTGGTGGCGATCGGCGAGTTCGCCATCCCCGCCGATTCGCCGAACATCATCGAGTCCAAGTCGTTCAAGCTGTACCTGAACTCATTGAACCAGACGGTGTTCGCCTCGCTTGGCGAACTGCAGGCGTGCCTGGAGAAAGACCTGTCCGCGGCCGCCGGCAAGCCGGTCGGCGTGAAGGTGCGCACCCTGGGCGAGGTCGAGGCCCAAGGCGTGGTGGCGTTGCCGGGGCAGTGCATCGATGCGCTGGACGTTGCCATCAGCAACTACGAACAGCCACAGCCAGAGCTGCTGCACTGCAACCCGGAGCGGCAGGTGGAAGAAACCCTGCACAGCCACCTGCTGAAGTCCAACTGCCCGGTCACTGGCCAGCCGGACTGGGGCAGCGTGGTGGTCGAGTACAAGGGCAGGGCGCTGGACCATGCCAGCCTGCTGACCTACCTGATCAGCTTCCGCCAGCATGCCGACTTCCACGAGCAGTGTGTGGAGCGGATCTACCTGGACTTGAAGAACCTGCTGCAGCCGGAGCATTTGACGGTGTATGCGCGCTATGTGCGCCGGGGTGGGCTGGATATCAACCCTTACCGCAGCACTGGGGCGATCAGCCCGGACAACAAGCGCCTGGTTCGGCAGTAAGGTTCGCAAGTACACCGGGGGCGCTTCGCGCCCCTATCGCGACACAAGGCCGCTCCTACAGGTACAGCGCAAGCCTCAAATCTTGCGCTGTACCTGTAGGAGCGGCCTTGTGTCGCGATAGGGCCGCAAAGCGGCCCCAGTATTTCTAGATCCCCATGCTGTGCAGCGAGTTGGCAATGCTGCGCAGGGTGGCGGTGAGGTCGGGGTGGTCGGCCTCGAAGCGTTCGATCGCCAGGTTCACGCCGTCCACCAGGTTGTTGTCTGGCGTGGCTTCCTCAAGCTTCAGTTGCGCCTCGATCTGGCGCGCTTCTTCGTGCAGCGCGGCCAGTTCCTCGTCCGAAAGCGGCACGTTGCGGTCCAGTTGCTCGCGCAAGCTGTTCAGGCGCTCTTGCAATTCGCGGGCAGGCATTGGCAGTTCTCCATCAATGGCTTGGCAAGCCATGGACCTCAGCGAAGCGGCAAAGGTTCTGGCCTGTCTTCAGCGTAATCCACCTGCCGTTGCTTTGCATGATCCGCGTCAAAGGTGCTGTATCAGGGTTTTTCGCCCTTGCGCCGGCGCTGGGCGATGTCCTGCAGGCAGGTGTCCAGCGCTTCCAGGTGGTCGATCACCGAGTGCACGCCCAGGCTGAACAGTTCCAGCGTCGCCTTGCCACGGGCCAGGTCCTGTTCCTGCGCAGTCATGGCTTGCCATTGCCGCGAGCTGCGGTCGCAGAACGGGCTGCAGGCTGCCAGCCCTACGGTCCACAACCCCGCGTTCAGGCCAGATTGCAGCAGGCGTGGGTCGCCGCTGACCAGCACGCAGCCGTCCAGGCGTTGGCTGTCCAGCGTCATCAGGGCCTGCCAGCAGGCATTCGGCGCCGGCCAGCGCGCGCCGTTCACCGAATGCCCCGGCAGCCAGGCGGGCAGTACGTGCGCCAGGCGCTTGCTCTGGGTGGCGTCGAGGTCGTCCAGCCAGATGCACGGCACCTGGCGCTGACGCAGGCTGGCGAGGGTGGCCAGGGCGCCGGGGGCGGGCGAGGGGGCGCCATTGGCGGCTTGCACCAGGCAGCCGCGCAAGCCGAACAGCACAGCGGTGAAGGCGGGTGCAGCGTCCATGGCAACTTCCCTCAAATAGTCCGCAGGCTATTCGGCGATTGTTACCGCCCTGTGACAGCGGGCACCGCGCAACAGTTGTTCACAAAATATTGAGCAGAGATGTGTAAAGCTGTTTATCAGCCCGCAAGCCTCTATACTGCCGCCGTACAGCAGCGCACCCGTTTGCGCTTGCGGCCGAGAAATTCGATGGAGAAACACCTATGCGTAGGATCGGTGCCAGTGTGATCGAACGAGTCACCCAGGCCTGTGTTTGCGCCAGCTT
Organism: Pseudomonas sp. B13(2017); assembly: GCF_002113245.1. Classification (NCBI taxonomy): domain Bacteria; kingdom Pseudomonadati; phylum Pseudomonadota; class Gammaproteobacteria; order Pseudomonadales; family Pseudomonadaceae; genus Pseudomonas; species Pseudomonas sp. B13(2017). The sequence continues at coordinate 65,205 of NZ_NEJX01000020.1, read as the reverse complement.
GCTGCTGGCGCCCGTGGCAGCCACCCAGGCCGCCACCGAGGAAGATCCCTGGGAAGCGGTCAACCGCCCGATCTTCCGTTTCAACGATACCCTCGACACCTATGCCCTCAAGCCATTGGCCAAGGGCTACCAGGCGGTCACCCCGCAGTTCCTCGAAGATGGCATCCACAACATCTTCCGCAACCTGGGTGACGTGACCAACCTGGCCAACGACCTGCTGCAGTTCAAGCCCCATGCTGCGGGCGTGGACACGGCGCGGCTGATCGTCAACACCACCTTCGGCCTGGGCGGCTTCTTCGACGTGGGTACCAAGATGGGCCTGCAGCGCAACGACGAGGACTTCGGCCAGACCCTAGGCTACTGGGGCGTGCCGAGCGGCCCGTACGTGGTCATCCCGCTGCTGGGCCCGAGCACCGTGCGTGACGGCGTGGCCAAGTACCCGGATACCTACACCAAGCCCTACCGCTACATCGACCATGTGCCGACGCGCAATTCGATCTTCGCCCTGGACATCATCGACACCCGCGCCGACCTGCTGTCGGCAGAGAAGCTGATCCAGGGTGACAAGTACATCTTCATTCGCAATGCCTACCTGCAGAACCGCGAGTTCAAGGTCAAGGATGGCGAGGTCGAAGACGACTTCTGATCCTGCGCGTGCTTGGTCCTGCGCAGTCCCCGTGTAGGAGCGGCCTTGTGTCGCGATAGGGCCGCAAAGCGGCCCCGGCAATTCATGCGGCGAAGCTGAATCCGGGGGTGCTGCGCAGCCCATGGCGACACAAGGCCGCTCCTGCAGGGGGGGCCAGCAGGCCCATCAATGCATCGCCAGAATCCGCAACCCGAACTTCTGCTGCCCGCCCGGCTGGTCGGCAATCCACACCACTTCGGTGCTGGCGTGCAGCCCCTTCAGCGCCGGGTGGTCGGACTCGATCCGTACCTCGATATGGTCTCCCACGTGGAAGCGCTGCGGTGCCTGCACCTGCATGCCGCCGCTGGACAGGTCCAGGCACACTGCCGCGATCACCTGGCCTTCGTGCAGCAGGCTGACCTCGGTGTCGATGCGCATGCGGATGAAATCGCGTTTCTCGCCATGGCTGGAGGGCGTGTGGGGCATGCTGCATCCTTCCCATCGGGTTGCGCTGGTCGACTTTCTTATAACTCCCGGTGATTTGCCCTGTAAAGTGCGGCGGGGTCGACCCTTGCATGCTTGAAACGCCTGCCGGATGGGAGTACCGTCTGCGCCTTACAAGGTAGCTCTCACAGTTGCCGGACAGTTGCCGGGCAGGTGATCTTGTCCTACAACTCAAAGTAGAGTGTGACCACAAAGAATTCCCGTAGCTGGCCGTCTGCCTTGCCGACACCGCTGCACCAACCTAAATCGGCGCCGTTCGCCCACATGCAGAAAACCAGTGCAACGCTGCTGATCATCGATGACGACGACGTGGTCCGTGCAAGCCTCGCCGCCTATCTTGAAGACAGTGGCTTCAGCGTCCTCCAGGCCGGCAATGGCCAGCAGGGGCTTCAGGTCTTCGAAGAACACCAGCCCGACCTCGTGATCTGCGATCTGCGCATGCCGCAGATGGGCGGCCTCGAACTGATCCGCCAGGTCAGCGAGCGCGCCCCGCAGTTGCCGGTGATCGTGGTGTCCGGTGCCGGCGTCATGAGCGATGCGGTGGAAGCGTTGCGCCTGGGCGCTGCCGACTACCTGATCAAGCCGCTGGAAGACCTGGCCGTGCTCGAGCATTCGGTGCGCCGCGCCCTCGACCGCTCGCGCCTGGTGCTGGAAAACCAGCGCTACCGCGACAAGCTCGAAGCCGCCAACCGCGAACTGGAGGCCAGCCTGCACCTGCTGCAGGAGGACCAGACCGCCGGTCGCCAGGTGCAGATGAACATGCTGCCGGAAAGCCCTTGGGTGGCCGGCGAGTTCGCCTTCGAGCACCAGATCATCCCGTCGCTATACCTGTCGGGTGATTTTGCCGATTACTTCCGGGTGGACGAACGGCGCATCGCTTTCTATCTCGCCGACGTCTCCGGGCATGGCGCGTCGTCAGCGTTCGTCACCGTGCTGCTGAAGTTCATGACCACGCGGCTGTTGTTCGAATTCAAGCGCGGCAGCAAGATGCGCGAGTTCAAACCCTCGCAGGTGCTCAGCCACATCAACCGCGGGCTGATCAACTGCAAGCTGGGCAAGCACGTGACCATGGTTGGCGGGGTGATCGATGAAGACACCGGCCTGCTGACTTACGCCGTTGGCGGCCATCTGCCGCTGCCGGTGCTGCACACTCCCGAGCATACCCGCTACCTGGAAGGCCGCGGCCTGCCGGTGGGGCTGTTCGACGAGGCCACCTACCAGGACCTGGTGGTGGAGCTGCCGCCGCAGTTCAGCCTCAGCCTGATGTCCGATGGCATTCTGGACCTTTTGCCGGGTGACACGCTCAAAGATAAAGAAACCGCCCTGCCGGAAATCGTCAGGGCAGCAGGTGGCAGCCTGGATGGGCTGCGTCAACGATTTGGATTGGCTACGCTTGGGGAGATGCCGGATGATATCGCCCTATTGGTGTTGAGCAGGAACCTTCAATGAGTACCGGTAGAATCCAGTTCGCCGAGCAGAGCGGTACCTTCGTCCTGAAATTCGTCGGTGAAGTGCGCCTGACCCTGTGTTCGGCGCTGGATGCGACGATCGAGAAGATTTTCACCGCGTTGAACTTCTCGGCGATTGTCATCGACCTGACCGAAACCGAGAGCATCGACAGCACCACCCTGGGCCTGCTGGCCAAGCTGTCGATCCTGTCGCGCCAGAAGGTGGGCCTGTTGCCGACCGTGGTCACCACCAATCCGGACATTTCCCGGTTGTTGCAGTCGATGGGCTTCGATCAGGTGTTCAACATCGTCGATCGGCCGATCCCGTGCCCGGAATGCCTGACCGACCTGCCGTCCCAGGACCAGAACGAAGACGTGGTGCGCTCCAAGGTGCTGGAGGCGCACAAGATCCTCATGGGCCTGAACGACTCCAACCGCGAAGCCTTCCATGACCTGGTAAATGCGCTGGAGCGGACCTGATCTTCAGCCTGTACCGGCCTCTTCGCGGGCGCGCCCGCTCCTACAGGTACTGCGCTGCATTCGAAACCTGTGGTGATCCTGTGGGAGCGGGCATGCCCGCGAAAAGGCCGGGAAGGCCAGCACAAGCATTACCTGCCTGATCACCCCTGCCGCGCAAACTCGGTAGCCTCACCCCCACCCGCATCCAGCTGATACACCCGCGCCGGCCGCCCCTGTTCATCGAAGAACACCTGCCCCAACCCCGCGCCATTCCACAACCGCTCGCCAGCCTTGCTATGGCTGGGCGTACGCGGCACCACCTCCATTTCCCGCCGTTTGGTAAACCAGTTGAGCGGCGAGCGTGGCGCATACAGCCAGCGGTTGAGCCGGTCGAGCACATCCAGCAGGCGCCGCGGGAATTCGTTCTTGATCCCGCTGCTGGTCACCTGCCACAAGTGCGGGCTGCGCTGGCGGTGGCGGATCAGCACTTCATAGACGAACGAGTAATGCACGTCGCCGGACAGCACCACGTAGTGCCCCGGCGTGCGCGAGTGGCGGAAGATATTGAGGATGACCTGCGCTGCACCGCGATGGGCCATCCAGTTCTCGGCATCCACCAGCAGGGGATAGCCCAGCCAGCTGAATAGCTTTTGCACCGTCTCGATCAGCTTCACGCCAAAAATCGGCGCAGGCGACACGATGATCGCTGACGGGTGGTCCAGCAGTGCTTGCTGCAACTCGCTCAGCGCCTCCCAGTCGAGCAGGCCGGACGGCTTGGCCAGGCTGCTTTCGCTGCGCCAGCGGCGGGTGCGGGTGTCCAGCACCAGCAAGGGTGGGTTGGTGGGCAGGCTGAACTGCCAGCCCTGGAAGCGCAGCAGTGCGCCGATCAGCTCATCCTGGGTCTGGCTGTTCAACGCCTGGCATTGCCCGACCAGGGGCTTGCAACCCTGCGGGTCGTTACCCCAGGCCTGGCACAGCAGGTAGCCGAGCAGGGCATTGCCGATGATGCGCCGCGAGAAGGGGTGGCCGTAGGCGGTTTCTTCCCACAGCGCCGAGAGGTTCCAGTCGTCGGTGATGTCGTGGTCGTCGAAGATCATCAGGCACGGCAGGTGGGCCATCACTCGCGCTACCTGGCCGAGGTTGTCGGCAAACGCCTGGATCAGCGGCAGCTCCTGCCGGTAACGGGCCTGGCGCGGGGCGGTGAGCCCGTTGGGCATGTCCAGGTTCACCAGCTGCCAGGGCACCGGTGACCACACCAGCAGGTACATGGCCATAACCTCGGCGAAGGTCACCAGATGATTGTCGGCGTTGCTGGAGGAGAAGATCGGCTTGCGCTTGCCGCCGAAAAAGCGTTCGCGCAGGGTTTCGTTGCGTTCCTGGGCCGGCAGCAGGTCGGCGCGGTGGTAATAGCAGGCCGGGTGCTGGTACAGCGCCTGGCTGTCGGGCACCACCGCGCCCTCCAGTTGCTCGTCGAACAGGCCCAGGCGCGCAATCAGGCTGTGGATGGCGCGCAGCATCGGGCCGGCGACGTCGTCGGCATAGACCTGGTCGCCGGTCATCAGCAGCACGGCGGGGCGGTCCGCGGGGCTTTCGCAGGCCTGCAGCAGGCGGTCGGCGCAGAGCAGGCCATCGGCGGCCGGAAAATGTGGCTTGCGGCAGGAGCCGTGCAGCAGGTGGTCGAGCCGATCGCGCAGCACCAGGCTTGGGCGCCGGGCGCCGGGGTAAAGCAGGTGCGGCGCCCAGCCTGCGATGCCCTGGCCGTTGATGAGCAGGTCATAGTCGAGCAGCTGGTTGCAGGGCAGCGGCTGGGCGAAGTGGATGTCCAGCAGATGGATGAAGGCGTGTTGGCCCACCGCCACCACCAGGCAATCGACCTGGGCCTCGCTTGCCGGGAAGATGAATTCGGGTTGCAGCGGTTGCGTGGCGACCAGCCAGATGGCCAGGCGCTGAGGTTCCAGGCGGCGCAGTACCGGGCCGGCGAGTACGAGGGGCAATGGGGTAGAGGAGGTCATCGACAGCTCTGAGGGCTAACCGGCCCTATCGCCAGCAAGCCAGCTCCCACAGGTACAGCGCTGATCTCGAAGGCTGTGCAGTAACTGTGGGAGCTGGCTTGCCGGCGATAGGGCCATTGAATTCAACAAACTGCTAAAGCCCGGCACTTGATGGGGGCCAGACGAAAAACGGGCGGAAAATGCTGAACACTTCCCGCCCGTCAGGCAATCCCGAAATGTATCAGGCCTTTTCAGCCATCAACTTCTCCAGCTTCTCCTGGTCCCGCGCGAACTGGCGAATGCCCTCGGCCAGTTTCTCGGTACCCATGGCATCTTCGTTCATGGCCCAGCGGAACTGGCTTTCGTTCAGCTGTTGCTTGGGCTCGCCGGCATTGCCCGGCTTCAGCACTTGCGGCAGGCTGCCCTGGTCATCGCTGAGCTGCTGCAGCAGCTCTGGGCTGATGGTCAGGCGGTCGCAGCCGGCCAGCTGCTCGATCTGGCCGATATTGCGGAAGCTGGCGCCCATGACCACCGTGTTGTAGCCGTTGGCCTTGTAGTAGTTGTAGATGCGAGTGACCGACTGCACGCCCGGGTCTTCGGCACCCACGTATTCCTTGCCGGTGCTCTTCTTGTACCAGTCGTAGATACGGCCCACGAACGGCGAAATCAGGAACACCCCGGCATCGGCGCAGGCCTGGGCCTGGGCGAAGGAGAACAGCAGGGTGAGGTTGGTCTGGATGCCTTCCTTCTCCAGCTTTTCGGCGGCGCGGACGCCTTCCCAGGTGGAGGCCAGCTTGATCAGCACGCGGTCGCGGCCAATGCCAGCGGCTTCGTACAGCTCGATCAGCTTGCGCGCCTTGGCCAGCAGCGCGGGTTCATCGAACGACAGGCGGGCATCGACCTCGGTGGAGATACGCCCCGGGATGACCTTGAGGATGCCCGAGCCCACGGCCACCGCGAACTTGTCGCAGGCCAGGTCGACATTACCCTTTGCATCGGCCTTTACCTGCTTGAGCAGATCGGCGTAACCCGGGATGGCCGCAGCCTTGAGCAGCAGCGACGGGTTGGTGGTGGCATCGACCGGTTTCAGGCGGGTGATGGCGTCCAGGTCCCCGGTGTCGGCGACCACGGTGGTGAACTGCTTGAGTTGTTCCAGCTTGGAGGTCATGGGCGTGCTCTGTCCTGTGCAATGACTCGACATTACCCGAGCCCCGACGGCCACTCAAGGGCTCGCGAAGCGCGGTGCGAAAGGTGAGGATTCGAGTCGCAAGCGGCCCCGAGGTTCCGTATGCACAAAAACGGCGATCACTCAGCCCTTGGGTTGCGCTGTCATGAAGAGGACTAGGTTCGTAAGCGCGACGCGGCTTCTGTGGGAGCGGGCGAGCCCGCGAAGAATCCAACGCGGTGGCTGGCACCGGCTGCGCCGGTGTTCGCGGGCACGCCCGCTCCCACAGATACTGCGGCGCTTGTCAGGTTACCGCCCCTGCAACAACTCCACCGCCTGGTCGAACACCGCCAGCGGCTCCGCCGCCTTGTGAATATCCGCCGACAGCAGCTGGCGGAAGCGCCGCGCCCCCTTGAACCCTTGGGCCAGCCCCAGGATATGCCGGGTAACGTGGTGCATCGCGCCACCACTTTCCATGTGCGCGACGATATATAGCCGCAACTGCGCCAGTGCCTCGCTGCGGCTGACCACCGCCGCCTCGCTGCCGAATAGCTGCTGGTCCACCTCGGCCAACAGGTAAGGGTTGTGGTACGCCTCGCGCCCCAGCATCACCCCATCGAAGGTTTCAAGGTGTGTCTGGCACTCGTCCAGGGTCTTGATCCCGCCGTTGAGCACGATCTCCAGGTCGGGGAAGTCCGCCTTCAACTGCGCCGCCACGTCATAGCGCAGCGGCGGAATCTCACGGTTCTCCTTCGGCGACAAACCTTCCAGGATCGCGATGCGCGCATGCACGGTAAAGCTCCGGCAACCTGCCTCGCGCACCTGGCCGACGAAGTCGCACAGCTCGGCGTAGCTGTCGCGGCCATTGATGCCGATGCGGTGCTTGACCGTCACCGGGGTCGACACCGCGTCACGCATGGCTTTCACGCAGTCGGCCACCAGCGCCGGGTGGGCCATCAGGCAGGCGCCGATCATGTTGTTCTGCACCCGGTCACTCGGGCAGCCAACGTTGAGGTTGACCTCGTCGTAGCCAGCCTCCTCGGCCAGGCGGGCACAGGCGGCCAGGTCGGCCGGCACGCTGCCGCCCAGTTGCAGGGCCAGCGGGTGCTCGGAGACGTCGTGGCGCAGGAAACGGTGGGCGTCGTTGTGCAGCAGGGCACCGGTGGTGACCATTTCGGTGTACAGCAGGGTGTTTTTGGAAAGCAGGCGCAGGAAGAAGCGGCAGTGGCGGTCTGTCCAGTCCATCATGGGTGCAACGCTGAAGCGACGGGAAGGCTCAGGGCGCGTGGTTGCTGGGTTAGAGCCTGGGTTTGTGGTCATATCGTTCAACGTGTCTTGTACCAAATTCAGCAATTTCGAGGGTGTTTGTAGCAAACCGAGGGCGCGACGTAGCAAAAGTCGGCGGCAGGAGATCGGTGATTGCCAGGGCAGGCGGCTAGTTTACCAAGAGAGCAGGGCATGCGTCTGGAAACAGATCGGATGGTCCTGCCGAACGAGCGGGCATCTCAGCTGGCTGCTGGGAGCCTTGTAGGAGCGGCCTTGTGTCGCGAAAGGGCTGCGTAGCAGCCCCAGGGATTCAGCGCAGAGGCTCAAATTGCTGGGGCTGCTGCGCAGCCCTTTCGCGACACAAGGCCGCTCCTACAGGGGGCCGCGCTGGCAGCCCCGGTCAGTGGTGCGTGCTATCCACTGCGATGCTTTCGCCGGAAACATCAAGGTACCTTGCACTGTGGTTGGCGAGGGCATAGTGGATCAGCCCGCCCAGGCCCGCGCCGAAGAACCAAGAGAACTGCGACAGCGTATCGAACGCCGGCACCAGCGCCAGCACGATGGCGATCAGCGACGCCGGGATGAAGGCCGCTACGGCGCGCAGGTTGACCCCGCCGCGATAGTGATAGGCGGCCTCGCTGCTTTCGCTATACAGCTCCGGCAGGTTCACCCGGCTGCGGCGAACCAGGTAATAGTCGGTGACGATGATCCCGTACAGTGGGCCGAGCAGGGCGCCCAGGCCGCCAAGGAAATACACGATCACGGACGGGCTGTTGTACAGGTGCCAGGGCAGGATCAGCACGGCGATGGCGGCGCTGAGCAAGCCGGCGCGGCGGAAGTTCAGCAGGTTCGGGGCCAGGTTGGTGAGTACGTAGGCCGGGGCGACGAAGTTGGCCATGATGTTCACCGCCACGGTGACGATCAGGAAGGCCAGGCAGGCCAGCACCAGGCCGGCGGTGTTCGGGATGGCTGCAACGATCTCGGTCGGTCCCTGCACCAGTTTGCCGTCGATGCTGAACTGCGCACCGGCGAGCACCACGGCGATCAGTGCGAAACCGAGCATGTTCACCGGCAGGCCCCAGAAGTTGCCCACGCTGATGGTACGCCGGTCCGGGCAGTTGCGGGTAAAGTCGCAGAAGTTGAGGATCATGGTGCCGTACAGCGAGACCCACAGCGCGGCGGCACCCAGCACCTTCAGCCACATCGTGGAGCCGGTCGGCGCGTTGCCGCTGGACCAGGAAATTGACAGGCCGCTGCGCCAGTACATCCAGCCCGCCAAGCCTGCGAAGGCGACCAGGATGATCGGCCCGGCTAAGGATTCGTAACGGCGCACCATCTCCATGCCATAGGCGAAGATCGCCACCTGCACGCACCAGATGCCGAGGAAGGTGATCCAGCCCAGGGTCGACAGGCCGAGGATCGAGTTCTGGTCGTAGGGCTTGAGGTCGGGAGCGATGGCGGTGAGCAGCACGCGCAGCACTACCGAGGCGAGGTATGTCTGGATGCCGAACCAGGCGATGGCGATTACCGCGCGGATCAGTGCCGGGATCTGCGCACCATGGATGCCGAAGCTGATCCGGCACATGACGGGGTAGGGCAGGCCGGTCTTCTGCCCCATGTAGCCGGACAGGTTCATGAGGCCATAGATCACCAATGCGCCGAGCGCGAAGGCTGCGAGGATCTGTGCGCCGCTCATGCCCAGGGCGAAGAGGCCGATGGCGAAGGAGTAGTTGGCGATGTTGTGCACATCGTTGGTCCACAGTGCAAACAGGCTGTAGCGGCCCCAAGTGCGATTTGCTGCGCGGGTCGGTGCAAGGTCGGCACTGTAAAGGCGCGGGCTCAACTCCAACTGAGTGGGCCCAGCCGTTTCGGCAGGGAGAACATCAAGCTGGCTGACACCGGAACGTGAAATTGACGCCATCGGGACTCCGTAACTCTTGTGTACTTTTATTTTTTGTTTTGTATACAAACAAGATTCGTACCAACCCAGCGAGCAGTTGGAGTTGGCGGTTCTCGGGCTTTTGTATCCTCTTTATTGGTCGCCGTCACCTCTGGTGCGAGCCTGCAGATGGGAAATTTGTACACACATATTGTGCGCATGTGTTACTGGCTGCGCCAAATATGGATACTTGTTCGGCGCCGCTGCCGGGCATCGGCAGCAAGCGCCGGCTGGGTCAGAATGCGTATACCAACGTGGCCGTGGCGCTACGTGGGCTGCCGTACCAGCCACGTGAGCCGATGGCCGTGTAGTAGGTCTTGTCAAACACGTTGTCGAGGTTCAGCGAGACGCTGGTTTGCGGCGTGAAGGCATATTGCGCCATCAGGTTGACCACGCTGTAGGCACCCTGGGTGAAGGTCTCCTTGTTGGGGCCTGCGTTTTTCTCGTACTCCGATCCTTGCCAGCGCACACCGCCGCCCACTTTCAGTTGCGGCAGTGACTGCAGGCGGTAGCTGGTGAACAGTTTGAGGGTGTCGCGGGGCACTTCGGTAAGCAGGCGGTCGCCATCCGAGTTCTTGCTCACGGCATAGGTGTAGCTGGCCGATACTTGCCAGTCAGGCAGGATCTCGCCCGCCATTTCCATTTCGAAACCGCGGGTCTTGGTGCCGGACTCGGCCCGGTAGGCCTGGTTGCCGTCTGGCGCCTTGTTGGCACCGTCCTTCACGGCCAGGTTGTCCTGGTGCACTTCGAACACGCTGAGTGCAGCAGTCAGGCGCTTGTCCCAGAACTCGCTCTTCAGGCCTAGCTCGTAGTTCACGCCCTCCAACGGGTCGATGTAGCTGCCCGATGCAGTCTGTTTGTCTTGCGGGTTGAAGATGGTGGTGTAGCTGGCATAGGCCGACCAGTTGTTGTCGATGTCGTAAACCAGCCCGATGTAAGGGGTGACGACCCCGGTTTCGCTGCGCGAGGTGCGATCGGTTTCACCGCTCGCCAGTGTCTCGTGGGTTTCGTCACGTCGCCAGTCGATCACCCGAGCGCCGGTAATCAGCGACAGGTCATCGGCCAGGCTCCAGCGCACCGAAGCCACCAGGCCGTCCTGGGTTTCATCCAGCGCATCCTCCGTCGTCTTGTTGTAGATGGCGTCGGGTATTGGCAACGAGCCATCCCAGTCATGGATGTTGTCGATATCCTGATACGTCCACAGATCGTAGCCGTCGTTGCGGTAGTAGGCCCGGTAGTGGCTGAGCCCGACGTACGCCTGGTGCTCGCGCGACAGCACTTCGAACGAGCCCGTAGCCGACAGGTCGAACGAGGTCTGCCGAGGTTCGCCTGCCCAACGGCCAGTCCAGGTCTGGATGCCGCTGCCATCAGGTTTGACGGTGCCGCTGGCGGCGGTGGCAAATACGTCGTCATAGCTTCGGCGACTGTGCTCAGCATTGAATTTCAGGTGCCAGCCGTTGGCCAGGTCGTGATCCAGGGTGGTGAACAGGGTCTTGGTGCGACGCTTGTGGTAGCTCCATTCCGAGGCCGAGTTGAACGAGCGGGAAGGGCTGAAGTGACTGCCATCGGAGTTGAACATCGGGAAGCCGTGGTTACCGGCGCCGTCGTTGTCCATTTCCTGATATTCCGCCCCCACGGTCAGCATCGTGCTGTCGGTGATGTCCCATTCCAGCACCCCATAGCCCACATGCCGTTCGAGGGACTGGCGGTCGACGTAGCTCTGGCTGTCGGTGTTCGAGGCCACGAGGCGCCCGCGTACATTGCCGCTTTCCGACAGCTTGCCGGACACGTCCAGCTCGGTGCGGTAGGTGTCCCACGAGCCTGCTTTCAGGGTCAGCTTGCGTTGCGTTTCAAAGGTCGGCTTCTTGCGGATCAGGTTGACGGTCGCACCGGGGTCACCAGTGCCGGACATCAGCCCCGTGGCCCCGCGTACCACCTCGACCCGGTCATACGACACCATGTCGGCAAGGTCGTCGCGAAAGCCAAAGCTGTCAGGCCGGTTGAGGCCGTCGACCTGGATGGTGCCGACCTCGAAACCACGTACGTAGATATGATTGGCGTCGCTGCCGGCCGGCCCCATGCTGTCGACGACCACGCCTGGGGTCTGTTCCAGTACCTGGGCAACATCGTTCAGGTTCTGGTCTTCGATCTGCTGGCGGGTCACCACGCTGATCGACTGTGGTGTTTCGCGTGCCGAGAGGCGCAGCCCGGTTGCCGTATTGGCCGAACCTGTGGTGTAGCTGCCGGTGCCCTCGGTGGTGGCACCCAGTCCCACGCTGGAGACCGTCGTTGCAGCGAGTTCCATCGTGCCATCCTGGCTCGGGCGGGCCAGCATGTAGTGCTTGTCCCCCGCTTGCTGCACCTGCAGGCCACTGCCATGCAGCAGTTGCGCGAGGCCTTGCTCCAGCTCGTAACTGCCCTGCAGTCCCTCACTGCGCTGGCCAGCAATTTCTTCGTTGCTGACGCTGACAGTCACCCCGCTTGCCGTGGCGAACTGGTTGATTGCGGCCCCCAGCGGCCCCGCCGGGATGCTGTAGCTGACAGGCACGGCCCAGGCATTGGCACTGGCCAGCAGCGAGCCAGAAAGGCTTGCTACCAGTGCGGCTTGGCGAATGCTGAAGGCGGGGGGAGAAAAACAGGCGGACATCCATTGGCTCCTTTCGATGGACTATGCGGGCGCAATGATGAGAAGCGTATTGATAATGATAAAGCTTCGCATAAAAGCGGCCGGATAGTTGTCCTTCCTCCTGCAGTTGTCAATCGGTGTGTTGTGTTTTTGCGGGCGGGGGCAAGCGATTACCCGGTGCTTGAAGCACCACTTCATGCAGAAAGCCACTCGAGTAAATCAATCTGATTTACAATTGCGTCCCTTTTGCCGAGGCTGACGTTTCGTGGATGCCCTGTCGCTTGTCTATGAGCACCTGACCGATTGGGTGATCACGCCCGTTACCGACCAGTTTCTCGGCATTTTCAATTTGAACGGCCGTTTCGGGGCCTTGTTCCTTTGCATCTCCTATGGCGCAGCCTATGGCCTGTTCCGCTTCAGGAAGCAGCGCGGCCTGAGCGACGCCCAGTCGTTCTGGCAATTCATCGGCGGCGCCCGGGTACATCTGCATCCCTCGGCGCTGCTGGACTACCGCTACTACTTCGTGCGGGCCATCCTCAAGGTTGCGCTGGTGCTGCCCGTCGTCCATCTGGTCGACCCCTACATTCTGCGCTCCGGCGATTACCTGGCCTTTTTCAGCAACCTCTGGGGCGCGCGCCCGCGCCTGGGCGAGAACCTTGCACTGTCCCTGCTCTACGGGTTGGGGGTGTTCCTGCTCAAGGACTTCATCCATTACTGGGCGCACCGGGCCTTTCACTCCCGCTGGCTCTGGGCCTTTCACAAGGTCCATCATTCGGCGCCCGTGCTGGTGCCGGCGACGGCGAGCCGGGTGCATTTCGTGGAAAAGATCGTCGAGAAACTGAGCACCGGCATTTGCATCGGCTTCTACGCCGGATGCTTCTGGTACCTTTGCGGCGGTGAAGTCAGCCGCTACACCCTGTTCGGCGTCACCTACCTGGTGTTCATCTTCAACAGCCTGGCGGCCAATCTGCGGCATAGCCATGTCTGGCTGTCGTTCGGCCCGCAGCTGGAACATGTGTTGAACAGCCCGGCCCAGCACCAGATCCATCACAGTGACGCCCCGCGCCATTTCAACCGGAACTTCGGCACCAACCTGTCCCTCTGGGACTGGATGTTCGGCACGCTCTATGTCACCACATCAACGCCCGAAAACATCCGCTTCGGCACCGGCGAGCAGGACCACCAGCGGTACCTGACGGTCTATAGCCTGATCGTCACGCCCTTTGTCGAAACAGGCCGCAAGGTCTTGGTGAAATGCCAGCGCAAGGCTGTGCTCGGCGCGTCCGGCAGGGCAGGCCGTTAGCTGATCCCGTGTTTGTTGCGAACGACTGACCGCTCAGGCGGGAAACTGGGCTATCCAGTGCCTGGCAATCTCTTCGCGCCGGCAGACCCACACCCCGTCGTGGCCTTGCACGTAATCGAGAAAGCGCGCCAGCGCCATCGCACGACCAGGATGGCCACTGATCCGCCCATGCAGGCCCACGCTCATCATCTTCGGGTGGTGCGCGCCCTCCTGCCACAACAGGTCGAAAGCATCCTTTAGCAGCCGGAAGAAGTCTTCACCGCAGGCGAAGCCATTGGGCAGCAGATAGCGGGCGTCGTTGTTGACCAGTGTGTACGGGATCACCAAGTGGGCGGGCGAGCCAGGGAGCCAATAGGGCAGATCATCGTTGTAGGCATCCGAGCTATAGAGAAACCCACCTTCCTCACGCAACAGGCGGCGGGTGTTCTGGCTGACCCTTCCTGTATACCAACCTACGGGGCGTTTACCGCAGATCTGCTCGATCACGTCGATGGTGAGGCGGATATGGCGCCGCTCCTGGTCTTCAGGCATGTCGCGATAATCCAGCCAACGGTAGCCATGCCCGGCAATCTCATGCCCGGCGGCGCATAGCGCATGGCCAATCGCCGGGGTCAGTTCCAGTGCTCGGCCAACGGCAAAGGCGGTCAGCGGCAGACCCCTGGCGCCGAACAGCTCCAGAATGCGCCATACACCTGCGCGCGATCCGTATTCGTACATGCCCTCGACGCTCAAGTCCGGTTCCCCCACACGCGGCGGGCGGCCCGGTAGCTCATGAAGCCAGGCCTCCGACTGTGCGTCACCATTGAGCATGCATGACTCCGCACCCTCTTCGATGTTGAGTACGAACTGGACCGCGACGCGCGCCCCACCGGGCCATCGCGGGTGGGGTGGGTTGCCGCCATAACCGATCAGGTTGCGAGCGGACATCAGCCCAGCTCGAAGGTCGTGACGGCGAACACACGTTCGTGTGCGATCGCCGGAGGAGGGCCCAGGTACATGCGTGCGCAGCCGAAAACCTCGATCATGCCCTGTTGGCGCACAAGCGCCATGGCGGCGGGGTTATTCTCGGGGGCATCCAGAAACAGCGGGCAACCTTGCGCAAATTCTGCCAGCCGCGCGTAGAGGGCATTGGCTGCCAGGGCGTCATCGGCGAACAAGGGGCCGATCTTGTAGCCTTCCCGGCAGCGCCTTGCCACGCCATAGCCGCTAAGCCTGCCCTCGCGGCGGCAACCCACGGCGAGTGCATCGGCCTGGGCTATCCACCCGCTCAGGAAGGCTGCGCGCGCGGCAGGGAAGCAGGTGCGGTCGTAATCGACCACCTCATCGAACGGGAAGGTGGCCAACGGGACGATGTCCTGGTTGTCTACCTGCGAAGGCGCAGGGCGTTCGGTGGCCTTGGCACGAAAACGCATGTTGCGATGGGAGAAGACGAACCCACCCTTGGCGTAGTAGTCCTGCATTGCGAAGACGCCATCCATGCCAATGCTCGCGCCTGGGCGCAGGCGGGCGAGGAGTCGCTCGCGGCGTGCGTGCCAGAGGGTATTGCCCAGGCCTTGACCGCGATACTCAGGCCGGACGATGAAAAAGCCCATGAAACCGAATTCGCCGTTGTAGGAAGTGATTGCACCGCCACCGATCAATTCGCCGTCCTGGGACGCTGCAATGAAGGCGGCAGGGTCCGTGGCCCAGAACAACTCGGCATCGTGAACGCCGGGATTCCAACCCTCACGGGCAGCCCAATCGACGAGCTCGTCCAGTTCGGGACGGGTCATGTTGCGTATGACCAGCTGATTCGACACCGTTAAGTTCCCCCAGTCGCTGACAGGGCGGATGGTTCATCGCCACTCTGAACCCTTTGGGTATAGCTTTAACGCAAGTATTGATCCAGGCCGTTACGACACCTGAATAGCCTCTAGTTTCGTAGACACCACTGAACGGCGGCTTCTGGCCGATAGCTGTCCTCGGTGAAGGACTGCTATGGGTAGATTGCGGACTGCGGGAGGAGGGGGTAAGTGACGACCCAGGATGGATCGTGGTTGGCGGAGAGCCTGGGGGGGGCGAAGCTGTCTAAAACTGCTCGAAGGCTTCTGGGTTTACTGGGCCAGAATCACTGAAACGGCCACCGATGCACAGGCCGCTTACGGCGCGGCCTGATGCTCGATTCTCACGCTACTGCTGCATTACTGGATGCTCAGTAGCAGCCGTAGCTATTGCAGGTTGAGCGATAGGCGTTTCCGCGGGAGTCCACACCACTGTTGATAACGGTGTTGCCTATCCGCTGACTGGTTCCGTTCCAGGAATTACCATTAGCAGAGGTACCGTTATGGAAGGTGGTATTGCCGATGGTGGTGCTGTGCTGGTTCCATGACGAGCCAGTGCCAGCATTGAACCCTTGTACATTGGTGGTGTTGCCGAATCGCTGAACGTTATAACTGTTCCCGCTGTTATCGGTACATGTCTGGAACGAGCCGCTACCGTAGCAGTCTGCGAATGCAGCAGGAGAGAGGGCGATCAATCCGATTACCGCAGCAAGCCTTTTCATGGTGCTAGCTCCAAGTCAGTGATGGCGCGCAAGCATAGAGCGTTTGATGTCACGATGCCATTATCTCAAATGGCTACCGGATGGATGGCAATTGGGCTGAAAATCGATTCCAAAACCGAAACGGCGACCCTTGCAGTATGCGGCTTGTAGCCGTGCCGTTTCGTCTTTGTTTTGGAATCGAATTTGCCCCTGATGCCGCATGGATTGGGCACTTATACCACGGTCTTGAAACCGTTGAGCAGAATCTGCGCTTGGGCCAGCACCTGCTGGGCGACTCGAATTAGGCCCCTGCGAACAACTGCTTTCGACCCAAAACGGACGCTAAAAGATAACTGGTTTCGTAAGCGCGACACGTACTCTGTGGGAGCGGGTTTACCCGCGAAGCAGGCGCCGCGGTGGATGGCACCTGCTGTGCCGGTGTTCGCGGGTAAACCCGCTCCCACAATGATTGCTGTTGGGCAAAATGACAGCTAAGGGTCGAAAGCAGTCATTTAAAACTGATCGCTTCGGCCTCCCAACAGCCTTCACGCCTGCCGGAAAAAACGATCTGGCCTGCATGGACCAAGAACACTGGAAACCTCGCCATCGATAATCTCCTCGCTGGCAAGACGCCCCACTATCGCTGCCAACGTAATGCCAGGGTGCACTGCACACACATAGACGCCACCCACTTTTGGCAGATAACCGATGATGGGAATACCATCGGCAGGCATGGGCCTGAACCCGACACAAGCCCATTCCAGCTCTATTGAAGCAGCCCCGTGGAGCTCGTTCTGAATCGCCTTGGCCGTTCGCAGCGCTATCGCTACCGGCTGATTCTCCACTGCGTCGCCCAGATAATCTTCTGCTGCCAGCAACGCACCATCCATGGTTTGCCTCACTTCCATCTCAGGGCTGGAGATGATCGTGCGCACAAGGTTGGGTTGTGCCTTGTAGCGGATGAGGAGGGCAGGTGAGGCGTCTATTGGAAGTGATACTTCCAGCCTGTCCGTCAGTTTCGTGATGCCTGTCCCAGCTGCCACTACGACAACATCGGCATCGATGATGCCCCTCGTTGTTTCAACTCCGCCCACCTTTGCACGCTGGATTGCAAAACCGAGCACTGGCGTTTGAGTGAGCACTTTCGCCCCATAGGCCTCGGCACCCGTTATCAACGCATGCACAGCGGCCACCGGGTCCAGCGCACCCTCTGCTGGCGCATATGAAGCAGACCCAGGTGGGTGTTTGAGATTGGGCTCAAGCTCGAGAATCCGTGATCGGGAGACCCTGTCAGGTGCAGACGGATTACCTGCAACCGACGGTGCTTCGCTCGACATCTCGTTGTAAGACAAGGCGCCAGTCCATTGCACCGTCAAGCCCGGCAGCTCGTTTTCGAGTTGGCGGTACGCCTCGATTGCAGCACTGCGCAGTTGCGCGATGGGGTCCGATTCGGAGGATGAGGTATTGATCCATGCGAATGAACGGCCAGTCACACCCGACGCTATGTTCTCAGCGTCGATCACGGTGACATTCGCACCTTTGCGAGCCAGGTGATATGCCAGTGATGCGCCCACGATGCCTGCACCAATGACAACGACCCGTTTGCCCTGACCAGTTGTCATACCAACCTCTGTTCTGTCGACGTGCCAATGGTAAGGCAGCGGGGGTAATGCCTGTCAGTTAACCAGTTTGGGGCCGCTTTGCGGCCCATCGCAGGCAAGCCAGCTCCCACAGTGATCGCACAACTTCTGAGTTTTACGCGGTCCCTGTGGGAGCTGGCTTGCCTGCGATGGGCTGCATGGCAGCAGGGCGCCTGCCGTCAACATGCAGTGCGGGATATCCAGCGCTGGCAGGGCAGCCAGCAATGCCCGGTTTATCGGGTTCTCGTGGATGATTGCCAGCAGTTGTTCGTCAGTCAGTGAATGCATGGGTACCGTCCTTGGTGGTTGCTTGCGCTGGGCTGAGCTTACCTGAATGACGCCTCGGTGATGTGTTCGTGGGAGCAGGTTCTGCCCTCGAACGGGCAGTCGAAAAAGGCCATGAAAGCGTTGGTTACATTGCTCTACGCCGTCCTGCGGTCGATGGGACCATAGTTCATGCGTGTTCCGGGTCGCCGTCTTGAGCTGGCCGGGGTGCCATTGGTCGCCCGGGCTCGGCAAACGGTAGATTTGATTCGGGTTTTGTACGATGATTTTCGTATTGGCAGGGATGAGCTATGAAATTCGGCTTCAGGGAGGCCCAGCGAGCGGTGATAGCGGCGCTTGAGTCAGGGGAGTATCAACACGTTTCACGTAGGGATATCGACGTAAAGAACCTGCTGGCTACAGGGGAAGTGTCAGCCGGCGAGGTTGCCGAAGTCGTTCGCTCATGCAGGGGTATTCATCACGCCAGCACCCCTCACCATGCCGTCGCAGCCATCGAGGTGCATGTGCTCAAACGGGATGGTTGGTACATAAAGTTCTTTTTCATCGAGCCAGACACCTGGTTCATCAGCGTTCACCAGTGAGTACCAGATCATGAAGATCTTTTTCGAAGGCGATAGAGGAAATGCGCTTTGCGAGCATTGCCAGGCAGTGGTGCCCACGCACTATGCTCGCCGGGATGTGCCGTTTAGCGATGGCCAAGGTGTGGCCAAGGACATTCTGGTGGGCGTGTGCGCCCGTTGTGATGGTGTGGTCGCCATTCCATCGCAATCCACGCCGGCCATCCGCGAGGCGCGCAAGCAGCAGCTCAAGTCGATCGAGGCGCGTTTGCCGGCGGTCTATCTGGATGTGCTCGATGCGGCCATGCATGCGGTCAGTAATGAGGCGGGGGCAAATTTGCGCAAGTTGTTTCTTGCCCACTATTTCCAACAGTTGGTGCAGGCGCAGCAATGTGGGCAGTTGCATGCGGTGCATCAAACGTTCCTTCAGGCGCTGGATGAACAGCGAGAGCAGCGCGGGCTTGCGCGTTCCAATGTTACTCGGCGGTTGTCGATGAAGGTCAATCCGTACATGGCGGAGGACATGCTTGCGCTTCAGCAGCATACAGAGATGAACCAGACCGAATTGCTGAAGGCTGTGATCGCGCGTATTCAGGCGGATGTGCTGGAGAACCGGGATCAGGAGGTGATTCGAGCTTTGCAGCGACTGGCGCGGTTGGCGTTGTAGTGAGCATTTGAAAGAAGCACGGCGTACCGCCAAGCGCTGTGCTTCACACTCGGATCTTCGAGTCTTTTTAGAGAAACTCATATCAGTTCCTACAAGAACTAATCAGATTTTTCCCCTTCCTCGTAGTCCATTTCTGAATCATCCTTTTCAAGCCGTTTCACCATTGCGATGGAAACCTGAGCCCCCTAGTCTCGCCCTGTCGTTGCAAATTCAACGACCGGGTCTGCAAGCCTGGGGAAGTATCGAAAGCGTGCTCATCATCGAGCCGTTGGTCTGTGCCAATGGTTGTGCTTAATGGTGGCTGTGTACGGGTGACCTTCGGGTCAGCCGGGTTTTTCTCGATCTTCCCCGGTCTTGCAGGCCCGTACGCAGCCGCCACCCATTCTCTGCAAGGGATGGGGTGTGGTTTTCTCTCACGAAATCGAGATGTGACCATGCTCAAAATAGTCCCGGATCCCCCCATTTCCGATTCACCCCATCACTTGGAAGACACCCTGATCCAGGCCACGGAATACGTGCTCTGCGCCTTGTCCGTAGGCCATCACGCGATAGCCTCGCTCCCCAGATCTCCCGCCACGATCATGACCCTGGCGGTCATGCATGAAATGGAGGCTGTGCGCACGCTGCTGGAGTCGGCGATTGCGCAGGTGCAGCTTCGGGCCGGGCAGCCGGTGCATACATTGCACTGATGAGCTGATTTTCAAATTTTGCCAGCCTGGGCGGTGTGGTTTTCCTGCCAGGGACTGCAACCGGGAAATCGCACTGGCCGGCAGATTCAAAAGAGGGTTTCAGATGGACAAGGAATTGGATGACGACACCGGCACACTGGGCCTGACCGTAGGCGCGGCCACGTTCCTGGACGGTGTGCTGGACGGCAAGAAACTGTTCCGCGTAGAAGCGGGAAACTGCTGCGACCATGCCATCGAACAAGCGTCGGTCTTGATGGACTGCTCACGGCGAGCGTCGTTCATCGGGGTGATGGACAACGAACCGGTGCTGGTCTGGGCTTCGCACTTTCTTTGCGACATGGCCAAGGCGCTGATGGATGACGCCCATATGGGCATGCGCAAGAACCGCTGACCCAGCCAGGCGTCGAGAAGCCGGGGCAGGGTGGGCTTGGCACCCTGCCAGTATTGTCTGATTGTCATGCAGGGGTTAGGTTGCTGGGCTCTTTTCAAGGAAGATGACCGATGAAACGGACCCTGCCGCTGGTATTCGCCTGCGCGCTTTTCCCCCTGCAAGCCTGGTCGGCGCTGGAAGTCGGCCAGTTCAGCCTGGGCATGCCCAAGCCCCAGGCCTTGGCCATTCTGCAGCAGCAGTTCGGCGAAGTTGAGCATTTCACCGGCTATCACTTCCAGGTGCCCACCGAGTTCTTTCAGGGGAGCAACCCGAAGGGCGATTTCAACCTGGGCGGTATTGCCATCACGCAAGTGAAGGCGTCGTTCAACGAGGCCGACCAGCTTCGCCAGGTGGAGGTGCGGCTGGCCAGCACCGACGAGGCGCGGGTCCAGCAACTGCTGCCGATGACCAGGCAGGCCAAGCCTGTGCCGAACAGCGGTGGCCGACTCGAGGCGTTTTCCGCGGACGGTGAGCTGGTGTACTGGGTGGCCAAGGACCGGGACTGGACGGTGGTGACCATCGCCGACAAGGCCAGCTCGGACCAGAACGTCAAGGCGCGGGCCAAGAGCGATGAGCGCTTTGCCCAGCTGAACCGCAAGTTCGACAAGCTGATCGAGACGGCCAAGCACTGATCGACAAAGCCGTGCAGCTTTGAAGCCTTGCGCAGGCCATGCATTCATGGAACTGCACAAAACTCATTGAAACTGTGTGCGGGCAAGCCCGCGAGGCAGGCGACGCGCTGGTTGGCACCGGCTGCGCCGGTGTTCGCGGGCGCGCCCGCTCCCACAGGTATGGCGCATTCCTTGGGCTGCCGGAGCACCCTGTGGGAGCGGGCATGCCCGCGAACACCGGCGTAGCCGGTGCCATGCACCGCGTTGGATTCTTCGCGGCTAAAGCCGCTCCCACAGGGTACGCGGACCGCTTGTGAATTCAGTTCTCTAAGCGACAGCGCAGCAGACTGCATAAGGCCAGAAACAACCCGCGTCGGTTTCAGGATGCGCCTGGTCGTTCGCACGCAACCCCGCGGCGCCACAAGTGCCATGCTTGCAGGATGCCTCGGACCAGTGCGCGCAGACGTGCGGCCGCAGGCAAGGAGGCCGCTGGCACCACGCAACCGTGACGTGGCCGGCGCGCCGCAGCAGAACACGCCGGATACCTGCCCTTACAACAATTCAGGCAGGGTCCGTGATGCCGAGGTCCGCTGTATGCCTGATGAATTGCTCCACCTGCCTGTGATCCACCGCATTCTGGCCCGTGACAAGGATACCCCCGGCGCGCTGTTGCCGATCCTGCATGCCATCCAGCACGACATCGGCTACATCCCCGATGCCGCTGTCGCCGAAATTGCCCATGCCCTGAACCTCAGCCTGGCCGAGGTGCGTGGGGTGATCAGCTTCTACCACGATTTCCGCACCACGCCACCAGCGCGCCACACCCTGCGCCTGTGCCGCGCCGAGTCGTGCCAGAGCCGGGGCGCCGAGGCGCTGGCCGCGCAACTGCGCGAACAGCTGGCGCTGGACGACCACGGCACCAGCGCCGACGGCGCCATCAGCCTGCGCCCGGTGTACTGCCTGGGCGCCTGTGCCTGCTCGCCAGCGCTGGAACTGGACGGCCAGGTGCATGCGCGCCTTACCCCTGAGCGCCTGCGCGCGCTGGTCAACGCCTGCCGGGAGGACGCAGCATGCTGAAGCTGTACATCCCCTGCGATTCGGTAGCCCGTGCCGTGGGCGCCGACCAGGTCGCCGATGCCTTGCAACGTGAGGCCGAGCGCCGCCAGCTGCCGCTGGACATCCAGCGCACCAGTTCCCGTGGGCTCTACTGGCTGGAGCCGCTGCTGGAGTGCGACAGCGCGCAAGGGCGCCTGGGTTTCGGCCCGGTCACCCCGGAAGACGTGTCGTCCTTGCTCGACGCCTTTACCGGTGAACCTGGTGGCCACTTGCTGGCCCTGGGGCCGGTCGAGGACATCCCTTACCTCAAGACCCAGCAGCGCCTGCTGTTCGCCCGCGCCGGCATCACCCGCCCATTGTCGCTGGACGACTACCGTGCCCATGGCGGTTTCGCCGGCCTTGAAGCGGCCGTGGCCCTGGATGGTGCCGAGGTGGTCGCCGCCGTGCTCGATTCCGGCCTGCGCGGCCGCGGCGGTGCGGCGTTCCCGGCCGGCATCAAGTGGCGCACCGTGCGTGACGCCGGGGCCGGGCAGAAGTACGTGGTGTGCAACGCCGACGAGGGTGACTCCGGTACCTTCGCCGACCGCATGCTGATGGAAGGCGACCCCTTCCTGCTGATCGAAGGCATGATCATTGCCGGCCTCGCCGTGGGTGCCGACAAGGGCTACATCTATGTGCGCTCGGAATACCCCGACGCCATCCGCGTGCTCGACCAGGCCTTCGCCATCGCCCGTGACGCCGGCTATCTCGGCAGCGACGTGGCCGGCAGCGGCCAGGCCTTCGACCTGGAAGTGCGGGTCGGCGCCGGCGCCTATATCTGCGGCGAAGAAACCGCGCTGCTCGAATCCATCGAAGGCAAGCGCGGCATCGTCCGCGCCAAGCCTCCGCTACCCGCGCTGCAGGGCCTGTTCGGCCTGCCGACGCTGGTGCACAACGTACTCACCCTGGCCTCGGTACCCATCATCATGGCCAAGGGCGCGGCGTTCTACCGTGACTTCGGCATGGGTCGCTCGCTGGGCACCATGCCGTTCCAGCTGGCCGGCAACATCCGCCAGGGCGGCCTGGTGGAACGCGCCTTCGGCCTGACCCTGCGCGAGCTGGTGGAAGGCTATGGCGGCGGCACGGCCAGCGGCCGGCCGCTGAAGGCCGCGCAGGTGGGGGGGCCGCTCGGTGCCTGGGTACCGCCCAGCCACTTCGACACACCGCTGGACTATGAAGCCTTCGCCGCCATGGGCGCGATGCTCGGCCATGGTGGTGTGGTAGTGGCCGACGACACCCTGAACATGGCCAGCATGGCGCGCTTCGCCTTGCAGTTCTGTGCCGAGGAGTCCTGTGGCAAGTGCACCCCGTGCCGCATCGGCTCGACCCGGGGCATGGAAGTGGTCGACCGGCTGATCGCCACCAGCGACATGACCGAACGGCATGACCAGGCCCTGTTGCTGCGTGACCTGTGCGACACCATGCAATACGGCTCGCTGTGCGCCATGGGCGGCATGACCGCCTATCCGGTGGCCAGCGCGCTGAAGTACTTCCCCGCCGATTTCGGGCTGACCCACACGGAGGCCGCGCAGTGATCAATTTCTTCGACCCCGCTTCTGATAAAAGCAGCGACCTCGGCACCCCGGCCCGTGACAGCGAGGTACAGGTCAGCCTGAGCATCGATGGCCGTGCCATCACTGTGCCCGCCGGTACCTCGGTAATGCGTGCCGCGGCCATGCTCGGTACCAGCATTCCCAAACTGTGCGCCACCGACAGCCTCGAAGCCTTCGGCTCATGCCGCATGTGCATGGTGGAAATCGAAGGCATGCGCGGCTACCCGGCCTCCTGTACCACCCCGGTCAGCGAAGGCATGGTGGTGCACACCGAAACTCCACGCCTGGCCGGCCTGCGCCGCAACGTGATGGAGCTTTACATCTCCGACCACCCGCTGGACTGCCTGACCTGTTCGGCCAACGGCAACTGCGAGCTGCAGACCGTGGCCGGCCAGGTGGGCCTGCGCGAGGTGCGCTACGGCTACGACGGCGCCAACCACCTGGCCGAGAAAAAGGACGTATCCAACCCGTATTTCGACTACGAGCCGAGCAAGTGCATTGTCTGCAGCCGCTGTGTGCGCGCCTGCGAGGATATCCAGGGCACCTTCGCCCTGACCATCACCGGGCGCGGCTTCGAATCGCGGGTGGCGGCGGCGGGTGGTGAAAACTTCCTCGCCTCCGAGTGCGTGTCGTGCGGCGCCTGCGTGCAGGCCTGCCCGACCGCGACCCTGACGGAAAAGAGCCTGGTACAGCTGGGCCAGCCCGAGCGTGCGGTCATCACCACCTGCGCCTATTGCGGCGTCGGCTGCTCGTTCCGCGCCGAAATGAAGGGCGACCAGCTGGTGCGCATGGTCCCGGACAAGAACGGCGGCGCCAACCACGGCCACGCCTGCGTCAAGGGCCGCTTCGCCTGGGGCTACGCCACCCACCCGGACCGCATCACCAAGCCGATGATCCGCAAGCGCCTGGAAGACCCATGGCAGGAAGTCAGCTGGGACGAGGCGGTGACCTACGCCGCCAGCGAGTTCCGCCGCATCCAGCTGAAGTACGGTCGCGATTCCATCGGCGGCATCACCTCCAGCCGCTGCACCAACGAAGAAGCCTACCTGGTGCAGAAACTGGTGCGCACGGCGTTCGGCAACAACAACGTCGACACCTGCGCGCGGGTATGCCATTCACCCACAGGCTATGGCCTGAAGCAGACCCTGGGTGAGTCGGCTGGTACACAAAGCTTCGACTCGGTGATGCAGGCCGACGTGGTGCTGGTGATCGGCGCCAACCCCACCGACGCCCACCCGGTATTCGGCTCTCAGCTCAAGCGCCGCCTGCGCCAGGGCGCGCGGCTGATCGTGATCGACCCGCGGCGCATCGACCTGGTCGATTCGCCGCACGCCCGCGCCGAGCTGCACCTGCAACTGCGCCCCGGTACCAATGTGGCCATGCTCAACGCCCTGGCCCACGTGATCGTCACCGAAGGCCTGCTGGCCCAGCGCTTCATCGATGCCCGCTGCGAAACCGAAGATTTCGCCCGCTGGCGCGATTTCGTCAGCCTGGCGGAAAACGCCCCCGAAGTGCTTGGCCCGGTCTGCGGCGTGCCTGCCGAGCAGATCCGCACCGCCGCCCGGCTGTACGCCACCGGCGGCAATGCGGCGATCTACTACGGCCTGGGCGTGACCGAGCACAGCCAAGGCAGCACCGCGGTGATGGGCATCGCCAACCTGGCCATGGCCACCGGCAACATCGGCCGCGAAGGGGTAGGGGTGAACCCGCTGCGCGGGCAGAACAACGTGCAGGGCTCGTGCGACATGGGTTCGTTCCCTCACGAATTGCCCGGCTACCGGCACATTTCCAACGAGGGCGTGCGCGCCGAGTTCGAGCGTGCCTGGGGCGTGACCCTGCAGCCCGACCCGGGCCTGCGCATTCCCAACATGTTCGAAGCGGCGCTGGACGGCAGCTTCAAGGCCTTGTACTGCCAGGGCGAGGACATTGCCCAGAGCGACCCCAACACCCAGCACGTCACCGCGGCCCTGCTGGCCATGGAGTGCGTGGTGGTGCAGGACATCTTCCTCAACGAAACAGCCAAGTTCGCCCATGTGTTCCTGCCGGGCAGCTCGTTCCTGGAGAAGGACGGCACCTTCACCAACGCCGAGCGGCGCATTTCGCGGGTGCGCAAGGTCATGGAGCCGCTGGCCGGCAAGGCCGACTGGGAGGCGACCGTGGCCCTGGCCAATGCCCTGGGCTACCCGATGAACTACCGCCACCCGTCCGAGATCATGGACGAGATTGCCCGCCTGACGCCCACCTTCCACCGCGTCAGCTACGCCGAGATCGACCGCCACGGCAGCCTGCAGTGGCCGTGCAACGACGCAGCGCCGGATGGCACGCCGACCATGCACATCGACCAGTTCGTACGTGGCAAGGGGCGCTTCATGCTTACCGGCTACGTGCCCACCGAGGAGAAGGTCAACAACCGCTACCCGCTGCTGCTGACCACCGGGCGCATTCTCAGCCAGTACAACGTCGGCGCCCAGACCCGGCGCACCGGCAACGTCGCCTGGCATGACGCCGACCGCCTGGAAATCCACCCAACCGACGCCGAAAGCCGTGGCATCCAGGACGGTGACTGGGTCGGCATCGGCAGCCGCGCCGGGCAGACGGTGCTGCGCGCCAAGGTCAGTGCACGGGTGGCGCCGGGGGTGGTGTACACCACGTTCCACTTCCCCGAGTCGGGGGCCAACGTGATTACCACCGACAACTCCGACTGGGCCACCAACTGCCCTGAGTACAAGGTGACGGCGGTGGAGGTGGTGAAAGTGTTCCAGCCTTCGCAGTGGCAGAAGCGCTACCAGGACTTCAGTGACGAGCAGCGGCGCTTGCTGAAGGAGCGCCGTATTGCGGAGAAAACCGAGGTGCGCCGATGAGCAGTGAGAACCTGGTCAAGATGGCCAACCAGATTGCCCATTACTTCGACAGCGAGCCAGACCGGGCGCTGGCGGTGCAAGGGGTACGGCAGCATCTGCAGAGCTTCTGGACACCGGCGATGCGCCGGCAGCTGGCGCAATGGATCGAGGCCAATGCAGGGGAGGGGCTGGACCCGAAGGTGCAGGAAGCGTTGGCCTAGCGTTTGGTGTTGAATGGGGCTGCTATGCAGCCCATCGCCGGCAAGCCAGCTCCCACAGGTACTGCACATGACTTGAGGCCAATGCAGGGGAGGGGCTGGACCCGAAGGTGCAGGAAGCGTTGGCCTAGCGTTTGGTGTTG
>NZ_NEJX01000020.1:0-38457 GCF_002113245.1 Pseudomonas sp. B13(2017) | reverse complement strand
GGGGAGGGGCTGGACCCGAAGGTGCAGGAAGCGTTGGCCTAGCGTTTGGTGTTGAATGGGGCTGCTATGCAGCCCATCGCCGGCAAGCCAGCTCCCACAGGTACTGCACATGACTTGAGGCCAATGCGGTCGATGTGGGAGCTGGCTTGCCGGCGATAGGGCCCTGACAGATTGACTCAGCCGCGGGCCAGTTCCGCCTGATGAGCAATTGCCTCCTCGCTCTTGAGCACCAGCACATCCCCTTCCAGCGAATCCAGCACCACCTCCGAGGTATTACCAATCAACGCCCCGGAAATCCCCGTGCGGCACACCGTGCCGATCACCGTTACCACGGCATCCAGCTTCTTCTCGGTATGCGGTATCAGCACATCCGCCGGCCCTTCGGCCACATGCAAGCGGTCTTCGCTGATGTCGTACTCTGCCTGGAATGCCTTGCACGCCTCGCGGTAGCGCTTTTCGATGGTCTCGCTCAGCTGGTACACCGGGTCCGACGCCGACAGCATCGGCGACGGATGGGCGCTGATGACGTGCAACTCACCCTTGGCCAGCGCAGCAATGTCATAGCCATGGTCGATGATGCTGGCATGCAGGCGGCGGTGGTCCTCGTCCTGGTTGCCCACGTCCACCGCAGCCAGGACCTTGCCGCCGGTCCACGGCCGCTCGCTCTTGACCATCAGCACGGCACACGGGCACTGGCGCAGCAGCTTCCAGTCGCTGGGGGTGAGCAGGGCCTTTTTCAGCGGGTTGTCCGGGCGGTGTTCCTTGATCACCAGCTCGCAGCCCTCGGCCTGCTGCACGTAGATGATGGTGTCGTGCAGGTTGTCGCGCCAGGCCTCTTCATGGGTGACGTTGTCGTACCCGTCATCATGCAACTGGCTGCTCAGCAGGCTCAGCAGCGCGCTGTGGTCATGTCTTTTGTCGCACATCAGCAGGTGCAGGCGCGCGCCGGTGACACCGGCGATCAGCTTGGCCCGGGTCAGCGCCCGGCTGTGGGCGTGCTCGGGGTCGAGGACGACGAGGATGCTGCGGACGGCTTGCATGGGCGTTAACTCCCTTCAAAGGTGGCGACCAATGCCTGACTATAGTCGGCGCTTCCCCCGCTGGCGCTTGATGTACATCAAGCATAGTCACTGGCGCCGCCCGCCGCCGCCGGTATAATCGCCGGCCCTGCCTGTTCTTTGTGGTTGCACGCTCATGTCCCTGATCCCCGAAATCGACGCCTTTCTTGGTTGCCCGACACCAGACGCCTGGATCGAAGCGGCGCTCGCCGACCAGGAAACCCTGCTGATCGACCACAAGAACTGCGAATTCAAGGCTGCCAGCACCGCCCTGAGCCTGATCGCCAAGTACAACACCCACCTCGACCTGATCAACATGATGTCGCGCCTGGCCCGCGAGGAGCTGGTGCACCACGAGCAGGTGCTGCGCCTGATGAAGCGCCGCGGCGTGCCGCTGCGCCCGGTGTCGGCGGGGCGTTATGCGTCGGGGCTGCGGCGCCTGGTGCGCGCCCACGAGCCGGTCAAGCTGGTGGATACGCTGGTGGTGGGGGCGTTCATCGAGGCGCGCAGCTGCGAGCGCTTTGCCGCGCTGGTACCGCACCTGGACGAGGAGCTGGGCCGCTTCTACCACGGCCTGCTGAAGAGCGAAGCGCGCCACTACCAGGGTTACCTGAAACTGGCGCACAACTACGGCGATGAGGCAGACATCGCCCGCCGGGTGGAACTGGTGCGCGCAGCGGAGGTGGACCTGATCCAGTCACCGGACCAGGAGCTGCGCTTCCACAGCGGTATCCCGATGGCGCAGGCCGCCTGATTCGCACCAGGCGGCCCAGGCGTCAGTGACGGCGGCCCAGCAGCAGGCCGACCACTAGTCCGAGGCCGGCGGAAATGGCCACGGTCTGCCACGGGTGGCCGCCGATGTAGTCCTGGGTAGCCTCCACCACCGGTTGCGCCTTGCTACGCACCTTGTCGGCGGCATGGCGCGCCTGGCGTAGCTTGAGGCTTACCTGCGCGCGCAGGGTTTCCGCCTCGTCACCCACCAGGGCGGCGCTGTCGTTCAGCAGCCTTTCCGATTCTTCGATCAGCGCCTGCAGTTCGCTGAATACCTGGTCCTTGATCTGATCGCTGTCGGCCAGCGCGGCGTTTTTCCGGGCCATGAACTCGTCCTCGTCGATGGTGTGGTTTGAACAATGGATGCCGGCGCGTCGGGAAAGTTGCGGCGGCTTTGGGCTGTTGCAGTACCTGGGTGTAAGATAGCGGCCATTTTCAAACCTGCAGGTACCTTCATGAGTTTCAATCTGGCCAACATGAGCTTCGAGGAACGGGCGCAGATCGAGGCAGAGAAGGCCCGGCTGTTCGAGCTGTGGCAGAACAACCTGGGCAAGGCCAAGGGCGAAGCGGCGCGGCTGATCGCCGAAAAACCACGGCGCAAAGGCAAATGGGCCGAGTGGGTGCGCGCCGAGCTGGATGGCATGTCGCCGCCCGAATACGCCAACATGGTGCGCAGCGAAGTCAACAAGCTGATGGCCGCAGCCAGCGCCAACCGCTGATCACACCCCGCCAGGCGCCTACCAGTAGGCGCCCTTGGGCAGGTCCAGCTTGCCCTCGTCGGTAAAGCGCACGGTCCCCAGCAGCCCGCCGGCCAGCTTGCCGCGCAGCACATAGGGCAGGCCCTGCAACGAGTCCACCCGGCCCAGCCCATAGGCCTGGCGCAGGAAGGAAAACGCCGTGATGCTCACCGGCACCACGACCACCGCTTCGCCATAACGGCCGATGTGCCCCTGCTGGTCGCTGACCCCGGCAGCCAGCGGCTGGCCGTTCACTTCCAGGTTGATGGCGATGCCGTTGTAGTCGATCGGCGCCTCGTTGGGGTTTTGTACCCGCATCTTCACCGCCATGCGCAGTTCCAGCTCCTGCCCGGGCAGCGGCTCGATACCGATCACGCTGATATTGACCGGGTCGCGTGCCTGGAACAGCGCACAGGCCCCCAGGCCGCAGGCCAGCAGCAGGACCAGGAACAGGCGGGCGTAGCGGTGCAGACGGGCAGCCATGGGGTGCGACCTTGCCAGAGTGGGCGAATGGGCAGTGTGGCAAATACGCGTCGGCGTTGAAAGTCTCCGCCCAGATGAAAGATACTGTTTCTCATTAACGCCCGATAACTTCTCCTACTGGCCGTTCCCAAACCCATGCTGACCTCTCCCGCGCCGGGCCTGCTGGCAAGCTTCCAGGAGCACTACGACGACCTGCTGCAATTCCTGACCCGGCGCATGAGCGACCGTCAGCGCGCTGCCGACGTCGCGCAGGAAACCTACCTGAGGCTGGTGAACATCGACCAGCAGGCGGTGCCGGTGCTGCACGCGCGCAGTTTCATCTTCCGCGTGGCCGGCAACCTGGCGATCGATGCCTTGCGCCGTGAGCAGCGCATTGCCGCCAGCCACGACGACAGCGAGCGGGCAGGTGAGGTGGCCTGCCCGGCCCCGGCACCCGAAGCGGCCTTGCTGGCCCGGGAGCGCCTGCAGATCCTCGACCAGGCGCTGCTGCAGCTGTCCGACAATGCCCGCCAGGCTCTGTTGCTCAACCGCGTCGACGGCCTGACCCAGGCGCAGATCGCGCAACGCCTGGGGGTTTCCGAAAGCATGGTGGCGAAATACATCGGCCAGGCCTTGCGCCATTGCCGTAACTGGCTCAAACAGGCGGGCGTGGCTGCAGCCCTGGTGTTGGCCGTTGCTGTGGCGGGTTGGCAGCAGGCGCCGGTGCTGCTGGCGGATTACCACACCGGGGTCGGTGAGCGACAGGTGATTACCCTGGCCGATGGCACGCGGGTGACGTTGAACAGCGCCACTGCCCTGAGCGTGGTGTTCAGCGACCGTGAGCGGCGGGTGGTGCTGGAGTCTGGTGAAGCCTTGTTCGAGACCAACGATGATTCACGGCCCTTTGTGGTCGATACGGCCGGTGAGCGGGTGCAGGGGAGTGCGGCTACCTTCAGCGTGCGTCGCGATGGCCGCGTGGTATTGGCACACGGCGAAGCCAAGGTTGGCGAGCATGAACTGGCAGTAGCGGCCGATGCCGGCACGCAGATGGCCTGGCAGCGCGGCAAGTTGATCTTCAACGGCAAGCCGCTGGGGCAGGTGCTGGCGGAGCTCGAGCGTTACCGGCATGGGCGGATCGTGTTGTCCGATAGCAAGCTGGCGGCGATGGAGGTCAGCGGGGTGTTCGACCTCGATGAGCCGGAGGCCCTGTTGCGGACCCTTGAGCAGCGCTATGGGCTGAAGGTGACCTACCTGCCGTGGTTGGCCGTGGTTCATTGACTCGCCTGTGCCGGCCTCTTCGCGGCTGAAGCCGCTCCCACAGGTACTGCACAGGTCTGGAAGGCTGTGGAGATCCCTGTAGGAGCGGCTTTAGCCGCGAAGAGGCCGGCACAGGAAAAATTTTTTATTTTGCACTGCAAGTTCCTGCCTGCCAGATCGTCGTAGTGGGACTGATCAGCAACCAATTCTCATTTACGACTTGTCAGGAAGCTCATTCGTGCCTCTGATGCTCAAGCCCTTGCACCGCCGCCGCGGTCCGCTTCACCATGCCCTGATGTCCTGCAGTGCCCTGGCCATGCTGGTCGGCCCGCTGCAGGCGTTTGCCTCGACCGCCACCGAACAGGCCCAGACCCAGGCCCGCCTGGTCCAGCTCGACCTGCCGGCCCAGCCGCTGGACCAGGCCCTGACCACCTTCGCCGACCAGGCCGGCCTGCACCTGCTGTACACCACCGGCGATGTCGCCGGCCAGGCCAGCCCGGCCTTGCAGGGCAGCTACAGCATCGAGCAGGCCCTGCAGCAGTTGCTGGCCGGCAGCGGCATGAGCTGGCACTTCAGCGATGCCCGCACGGTGACCCTGCGCAAGGCCGACGCCGCGCCGCAGGCGGTCAACCTCAAGCCGATCGAGGTCAGCGTGGCCTCGCGCACCAGCACCGCGATCAGCGAAATCCCCGGCACCGTGTGGGTGGTCGACCAACAGCAGCTGCGCGAGCAGATCGACAGCGGCGTCAGCCTGAAGGAAGCCATCGGCAAGCTTGTACCAGGCCTCGACCTGGCGCCGGAAGGCCGTACCAACTACGGCCAGAACATGCGCGGGCGCAACGTGCTGGTGATGATCGACGGGGTCAGCCAGAACAGCTCGCGCGGCCTGTCGCGCCAGTTCGACAGCATTTCGCCGTTCAACGTCGAGCGCGTCGAAGTGCTGTCTGGCGCCAGTGCCATCTACGGCGGCGGCGCCACCGGCGGCATCATCAACATCGTGACCAAGAAGGGCGAACCCGGCCCGGCGCGCTTCGAGACCCAGCTCGGAGCCAGCAGCGGCTTCAACAACAGCGACGACCTGGCCACCCGCTTCGCCCAGTCGATCAGTGGCGGCAACGAGCGGTTCAACGCCCGCCTGGGGGTTTCCGGCGAGCAGAACGAAGCCTTCTACGATGGCGCCGGCGACCAGATCTTCATCGACAACACCCAGACCGACCTGCAGTACAACCGCACCATCGACGTGCTCGGCACCTTGGGGGTGCAACTGAACGACCAGCAGAGCCTCGACCTGTTGGCCCAGTACTATGACTCGGGCAACCACGGCAGCACCGGCATCTACTTCCCCAACCTGAACCACAACGCCCCATCCGACCTGGAAGATGCCGAGCTGCGCAGCGGCTACTCGTCGGACCTGGAGCCGCGCACCCGGCGCCTGCTGCTGAACGCCAACTACCACCACACCGATGTGCTGGGCCAGGACTTCTACCTGCAGGCCTCGTACCGCAAGGAAGACGACAACTTCTACCCGTTCCCGTACTACAACCGCGCCACGCCCACCGGCTCGCGCGGGGTGTACTTCGCCGCCTCGCAGCAGAACTTCGAAGTCACCAGCCTCAAGGGCCTGTTCGCCAAGCAGTGGGACGCGCTGAAGCTGACCTACGGCGTCGACCTGGACCGCGAGCGCTTCAATGCCGAACAGACCACCTTCAACGCCCAGACGTCGTCCGAGTCGGGTGGCCTGGAGCTGGAAAAGGAAAGCAAGGCCGCACGTTACCCCAGCTACCGGGTCGATGGCGTGTCGGTGTACGCCCAGCTGGACTGGCATGCCACCGATAACCTGACCCTGTCCGGCGGCGCCCGGCGCCAGCAGATGGACGTGGACGTCAGCGACTTCAAGGGTGTGCCGGGTGGCAGCAACGATTACCAGGTCAACCTGTTCAACGTCGGTGCCATCTACGACTTCAAGAATGGCCACCAGGTATGGACCAACTACGGCGAAGGCTTCGACCTGCCCGACCCGGCCAAGTACTACGGCAAGCCCGGCCTGAGCGTGGCCGACAACCCGCTGGCCGGCATCAAGAGCCGCCAGGTGGAGCTGGGCTGGCGCTATGCCGACCTGGACTGGGATGCCCAGGCGGCGCTGTATTACATCTGGTCGGACAAGATCATCAACGTCGATTCGCAGACGCTGACCATCAACGTGGAAGACCAGAAAAGCCGTGACTTTGGTTTTGAGGGCGCTCTGACCCGACACTTCCAGACAGGTTGGGAAGCCGGTGGCACCCTGCACCTGACCCGCTCCGAGGAAGAGGATGTCGATGGTGGCTGGATCAAGCGCGATGCCCGCTATGCCTCGTTGTCCAAGGCTACAGCGTTCGTCGGCTGGAGGGGCGATGGCCGCAGTGCACGGCTGCAGGCCAACCATGCCTTCAGCCTGAAGGACGATGCCGACCACGAGATCGATGGTTATACCACCTTCGACCTGCTGGGCAGCCAGGACACCGGCTTCGGCACCTTCAGCGCCGGCATCCAGAACCTGCTGGACAAGCAGTACAGCACGGTCTGGGGGCAGCGTGCGACGCTGTTCTACTCGCCGACCTACGGGCCGGCTTACCTGTATGACTACCAAGGGCGCGGGCGTACCTATACCCTGACCTGGAGCATGGCTTACTGACCCTGTGCGGTTCTGTAGGAGCGGCCTTGTGTCGCGAAAGGAGTGCGAAGCGCCCCCAGGACTTCAGCTGCGCAGCACATATCGCCGGGGCCGCTTTGCGGCCCTTTCGCGACACAAGGCCGCTCCTACAGAGACCGCACATGCCTGAGGAAGTCGCGGTCCCTGTGGGAGCGGGTTTACCCGCGAAGAGGCCGGGTCAGGCAAACGCCGCCAGCAAATCCTGTGCAAACGCTTGCTGTGCCTCGCCAACCGCCTGCGCCCGGTGCCTGGCCAGGGTAAACGGCACCACAAAGTCCAACCCCGGGTCCAGCGCCCACAACAGCCCCTCAGCCTCCCAAGCTTGCGCGCAATGGCATGGCAGATAGCCAATATGCCGCCCCGACAGAATGAACGTCAGCACGCTCTCGATCTGCTCCGCCACCGCCATGCTGCGCTGGCTCTGGAACGGCTCGCCGCCCTTGAGAAACCGGTACGGATGGCGCACCTGGTCCATCGCCAGTAACCGCTCCCGCCCAACGCCAGCCTCACCGAACAGCACATGGCCCTTGCCGCAATACAGCCGTTGCCGCTCCACGAACAGCGGCTGGTAATCGAAGGCTGCCTGGTTGCCGGAAAAGTAGCTGATGGCGTAATCCAGCCGCTGCTCCAGCAACAAGCG
Organism: Pseudomonas sp. B13(2017); assembly: GCF_002113245.1. Classification (NCBI taxonomy): domain Bacteria; kingdom Pseudomonadati; phylum Pseudomonadota; class Gammaproteobacteria; order Pseudomonadales; family Pseudomonadaceae; genus Pseudomonas; species Pseudomonas sp. B13(2017). Next base: position 30,840 of record NZ_NEJX01000020.1, on the reverse strand, counting down.
CTCCAGCTCTGCCGGTGGCGCACTGATCAGCTCCAGCTGCACCGCCTCCTCGCGCCTGCGAAACGCCGCAATGGCCGCCGCCAGCTTCAGGCTCACCGCCTTGTCCTGGTTCTCCGCCATGCCTATGCGCACGGTCCCCAGCAGCCGCCCGGCAACGCCATTGGCCTGCTGGCGAAACTGTTCGATGTTCAGCAGTAACCCTCGGGCGGCGTCCAGCAACAACGCGCCTTTTTCCGTCAGGTGAAAACCACCCTTGCCGCGGCTGCACAGGCGGTAGCCCAGCCGCGCTTCCAGCTGCGCCATGCGCTGGCTGATGGTGGGCTGGCTCAGGCCCAGCACGCCTTGCGCGGCACTGAAGCCACCGGCCTCGACTACAGTGACGAACAGCCGCAGCAGGTGCAGGTCGGGGTCGTGCACTTGTCCGAGCATTACATTGCCTCTGATGAATGTCAGCTTTGCAAACTTGCCATTCCTGCAATGTAACCCGGCTGGCATGCTCGCGGCATCCACCCATTTGCCGAGGTGTCCGCCATGCGTCGATCGTTGTGCCTGCTGTCCCTGGTCCTGGCCTTGCCCCTGCAGGCCGAAGAAAAGGTCGTCAACCTCTACAGCTGGGCCGACTATGTCGCCCCGCAAACCCTCCAGCGCTTCGAGCAGGAAACCGGCTACAAGGTGCGCTACGACACCTTCGACACCACCGAAGTGCTGGAAACCAAGCTGCTGACCGGTGGCAGCGGCTATGACGTGGTGGTGCCGTCGTCGGCCGTGCTGGCCCGGGCGCTCAAGGCCAACGCCCTGCAGCCGCTCGACCCCCAGGCCATGCCTGGCTATGCCAACCTCGACAAGGACCTGCTGGCCAAGCTCGCCGAGGCCGACCCCGGCAACCGCCATGCCGTGCCCTACACCTGGGGCACCCTGGGCCTGGGGGTGAATGTGGAGGCGGTGCGCCAACGCCTGGGGGATGTGCCGCTGGACAGCCTCGACCTGCTGTTCAAGCCCGAGTACGCCAGCCGGTTGAAGGACTGCGGCATCGCCATGCCCGACTCGCCCCAGGAGGTGATCGGCGTGGCCCTGAACTACCTGGGCAAGGACCCTTACAGCCAGGACAAGGACGACCTGGCCGCCGCGCAGAGCCTGCTGAGCCAGCTGCAGCCGTCGATCAGCTACGTCGCCAATGGCCGGCAGATCAGCGACCTGGCCAATGGCAGCGTGTGCCTGGCGCTGACCTACAACGGCGATGCGGCGATGGCCGCCGACCAGGCACGCCGCGCCGGCAAGCCGTTCGAGCTGATCTACCGCATCCCCCGCGAAGGCACGCTGGTATGGCAGGACAACCTGGTCATTCCCAAGGACGCCCCGCACCCCGAGGCCGCGCGGGCGTTCATCGCCTTCATGCTCAAGCCCGAGTCGGTCGCCGCGCTTACCAATACGCTGTTCTTCGCCAACGCCAACCAGGCGGCCACGCCGCTGGTGGACGAAGCGGTGCGCAACGACCCGGACATCTACCCGTCGGCAGCGGTGCGCCAGCGCCTGTATGCCGACCGCAGCATGGCCCTGGCCGACCTGCGCCAGCGCAACCGCCTGTGGACCGCGTTCCGCAGCCGCCAGTAACCGATAACGACAAAGGAGCCCGACCGTGGAGCAAGCCGCAAACAACGACCAGGCCATGACCCGCGACAGCCTGTATGGTACCGCTGCGGAAAGTACCTACGCCGGCATTACCAGTTTCTCTCGCCGCCGCTACAGCCGCGACCTGCGTGGCGTCGATGTGGTGGTCAGTGGTGTGCCGTTCGATACTGCCACCAGCAACCGCCCCGGTGCGCGCTTCGGCCCGCGGGCGATCCGCGCCGCTTCGGTGCAGCAGGCCTGGGCCCGGCACTGGCCGTGGGCGTTCGACCCGTTCGACCACCTGGCGGTGATCGACTATGGCGATTGCGCCTTCGACAGCGGCACCCCACAGTCGGTACCGGACAGCATCGAGGCCCATGCCACGCATATTCTGGAAGCAGGCTGCGCCATGCTCACCCTGGGTGGCGACCACTTCATCAGCTACCCGCTGCTCAAGGCCCATGCCCGCCGCCATGGCCCGCTGGCGCTGATCCACTTCGATGCGCACAGCGACACCTGGCCGGACGAGGAGGGCAAACGCATCGACCACGGCACCATGTTCTGGCATGCCGCCCGCGAAGGCCTGGTGGACCCGGCCAGCTCGGTGCAGATCGGCCTGCGCACCACCAATGATGACAGCCAGGGCTTTGCCATCCTCGACGCCCGCCAGGTGCACCGGCAGGGCACCGAGGCGGTGATCGCGGCGATTCGCCAGCGGGTGGGAGAGCGGCCGGTGTACCTGACCTTCGATATCGACTGCCTCGACCCGGCCTATGCGCCTGGTACCGGCACGCCGGTGTGCGGCGGGCTGAGCACGGTGCAGGCGCTGGAGATCATCGGCGGGCTGCGCGGTATCAACCTGGTGGGCATGGACCTGGTGGAGGTGGCGCCAGCCTATGACCATGCCGACATCACCGCGCTGGCCGGGGCGACCTTGGCGATGGAAATGTTGTGCCTGTATGCGGCGCGGCACAAGGTGGACAAGGGCCAGTAATTCGGCGTCCGTAGGGTCTTTGTGGGAGCGGCCTTGTGTCGCGAAAGGGCTGCGTAGCAGCCCCCAGGGCCCATACTGAAACATCAGGAATCATCTCCACCCGCATTCACACTTTTGCCGCGAACCCTTCGCGCCTTAGGCTATCAAACCCACCAGGCGCGGCATTTTCGTACAGGAGGTGAAGCATGACCCCGACATTGCCCATCCTGGCCTTCGGCCTGGTGCTGTGCCTGCCCGCGCAAGCGGCCCCCGAGCCGCCCTTGCAACTCGCCGCCGGCAACAACAACCCCTACAACAGCCCGATCCAGCGCGCCAACCCCAACAGCCGCCAAGGCAGCATGCCGGCCGCACCTCCCGTGCGCGGCCCGTCCACCGACCCGTACCAGCGCACGCCCACCCTGGACAACCGCGGCATTGGCAATGGCGACAACCTGCGCCGCCAGCAGCAAACCCCGAACCTGGAGCCCACCCGACCACCGCGCGGCAACCCGCGCGCGCCATGAGCGCCCTACGAAAGGAATCCTGCATGCTTCGAGCACCCTGGCTTGTCACCCTGACCGCCGCCGCACTCCTGCCCCTGCTGGCGCAGGCGGCGGCCGAACAGCAGCTTCGCAGTGAAGAAGGCACCTTGACCGTCAGCACAGTGGCCGACGGCCTGCGCAACCCTTGGGCCCTGGCGTTCCTGCCGGGCGGCAAGGACATGCTGGTCACCGAGCGCGCCGGCAACTTGCGGGTGGTCAATGCCGAAGGCAAGGTCGGCCCGCCGATCAGTGGTGTGCCCAAGGTCTGGGCCGAGGGCCAGGGCGGCCTGCTGGATGTGGTGCTGTCGCCGGAGTTCGCCAAGGACCGCACCGTCTACCTGTCCTACGCCGAAGAGGGCAGTGACGGCAAGGCCGGTACGGCGGTCGGCCGTGGCCAGTTGTCCCAGGACCGCGCCCGGCTGGAAAACTTCAACGTCATCTTCCGCCAGCAGCCCAAGCTGTCGGAGGGCAACCACTTCGGCTCGCGCCTGGTGTTCGACCGCGACGGCTACCTGTTCATCGCCCTCGGCGAGAACAACCAGCGCCCGACCGCCCAGGACCTGGACAAGCTGCAAGGCAAGATCGTGCGTATCTTGCCGGACGGCGAAGTACCCAGGGACAACCCCCTCGTCGGCAAGGACAACGTGCGGCCGGAGATCTGGTCGTTCGGCCACCGCAATCAGCAAGGCGCCGCACTCAACCCCTGGACCGGCAAGCTGTGGACCCACGAGCACGGCCCGCGCGGCGGCGACGAGATCAACATTCCCGAGCCTGGCAAGAACTATGGCTGGCCGATTGCGACCCACGGCATCAACTACTCGCTGCTGCCGATCCCCGAGGCCAAGGGCAAGCATGTGCAGGGCATGGTCGACCCGCACCATGTATGGGAGAAGTCGCCGGGTATCAGCGGCATGGCCTTCTACGACAGCTCTAGGTTCAAGGCCTGGGACCACAACCTGTTCATTGGCGCGCTGGCTACCCAGGAGCTGATCCGCCTGCAACTGGATGGCGACAAGGTGGTGCATGAAGAGCGTTTGCTGGGTGAGCTGAAGGCGCGTATCCGCGATGTGCGGGTGGGGCCGGATGGCTACCTGTATGTGCTGACCGATGACAAGGACGGCGCGTTGCTGAAAGTTGGATTGGGAGACAGCTGAGCCAAAGTCACATGCACCGGCCTCATCGCCGGCAAGCCAGCTCCCACAGGGATAGCGCATGGCTTGGGGCCAATGCGGTCGAGGTGGGAGCTGGCTTGCCGGCGATGAGGCCGGTGCAGATAATGCCGCATGGCTATCGATCCCCATTCCCTCTACCAGCAGGCCCTGACCACTCAGGGCTATGTCGCCGACCCCGCCCAGGCCCGCGCCGTCGAGGCCTTGCAGGCTTGTTTCCAGGCCGTCGAACAGGGCCGCCCCACTCAGGGTATCTACCTCTGGGGCCCGGTCGGCCGCGGCAAGACCTGGCTGATGGACCAGTTCCACCACTGCCTGCGGGTACCCAGCCGGCGCCAGCACTTCCACCACTTCATGGCCTGGGTCCACCAGCGCCTGTTCCAGCTCAACGGCACCGCCGACCCGCTGCTGGCGCTGGCCGGGGAGCTGGCAGGGCAGATACGCGTGCTGTGCTTCGACGAGCTGTTCGTCAACGACATCGGTGACGCGATCATCCTCGGCCGCCTGTTCCAGGTACTGTTCGACCAAGGCGTTGTTATCGTCGCCACCTCCAACCAGCCACCCGAGCAGCTCTACCGCGACGGCTTCAACCGCGAGCGTTTCCTGCCGGCCATCGCCGCCATCCAGCGGCACATGCAGGTACTGCCGGTAGCCGGCGAGCAGGACCACCGCCTGCACCCCGGCGCCGAGCGCCAGCGTTACTGGGTGGCGCAAGCGGGGCAGGCCAGCCAGCTGGGCGAGGTGTTCCGCCAGCTCAGCCCCGGCGACGCAGGCCACGATCAGCCCTTGGCGATCGGCTCCCGGCAGGTGCAGGTGGTGCGGCGCAGCGCGCAGGCCATCTGGTGCCGCTTCACCGACCTGTGCGAACAGCCGCTGGCGGCCATGGAGTTCATGGCCCTGTGCGACCGGTTCCCGGCCATCCTGGTGTCGGGCATTCCGGCGCTGGGGGGTGAACAGCGGGCCGGGCGCATTGCCCGGGGCACCGAGGATGCTGCGGCGCGGGTGGTGGCGGGTGACCGCGAGCTGCCGGCGCTGTCGCCCAAGGACGACGCGGTGCGCCGCTTCATTGCCCTGGTCGACGAATGCTACGACCGCCGGGTGGCGTTGTACCTGGAGGCACAGGTGCCGCTGGATGCCCTCTACACTCAAGGGTATCTGGCGTTCCCGTACCAACGGACCCTGAGCCGGCTACGGGAGATGCAACTGCAACGCTTCGCCTGAAAAGGAGCCGAACCATGGAGCCGCTGTCGCATCATCTGCTGACCCAGGCCTACAACAATGGCTGGGCCAACCACCGTCTGTACAAGGCCTGCCTGCAACTGACCCAGGACGAATTCGTCGCCCCGCGCTGCAGCTTTTTCCCGTCGATCAAGGCCACCCTCAACCACCTGCTGACGGTGGACTGGTTCTACCTGCACATGCTCGAATGCGAGCAGCGTGGCGAGCAGCCCGACGCTGACGGCGAGCGCTTCTTCGACCCCGAACAGCCGTTTGCCACCTGCACCGACCTGCATGCCGAACAGGCCCAGGCCGATCACCGGCTGATCGCCTATTGCCGGGGCCTGCGCGATGGTGAGCTGGGGCGCTATGTGAGCATCGTTCGCCCCGAGCGGGTACAGCGCGAGCAACGGCTGCGGCTGCTGGCGCACCTGTTCGAGCACCAGGTGCATCACCGTGGGCAGGTGCATGCGATGCTCAGTGACACGGCAGTGAGGCCGCCGCAGCTGGATGAGTTTTTCTGCGAGGAAGAGGCGGGGTTGCGGGCGGCGGACTTTGCCGAGCTGGGCTGGACCGAGGAGCAGGTCTGGAAAGTGTAGGGGGCTGCTTTGCAGCCCTTCGCGGGCTCGCCCGCTCCCACGGGTAGTGCACAGCTTCCCAAACCTGTGCAGTACCTGTGGGAGCGGGCGAGCCCGCAAAGGGCCGCAAAGCGGCCCCTCGACTATTGGCTCACTTGCCCAGCCACTCCACCAGCGTACGGTTGAACCGCACCGGCTCCTCGATCTGCGGCGCATGCCCCATGCCTTCAAAGGTAATCAGCTCACCCTTGGGAATCAGCTTGGCCACCTGCGGCCCCAGCACTGCATACTTGCCCAGCTTCGCTTTCACCTCCGGCGGCGCGATATCACTGCCGATGGCAGTGGTGTCCTGGTCACCGATCAGCAGCAGGGTGGGCATCTGCAGGTCCTTGAACTCGTGGTACACCGGCTGGGTGAAGATCATGTCGTAGATCAGCGCCGAGTTCCGCGCCACCGCTTCATGCCCCGGCCCCTTGTTCAGGCCCACCAGCATCTGCACCCAGCGCTCGTACTCCGGCTTCCAGCGCCCGGCGTAGTAGGTCTTGCGCTCATACTCGCGCACGCCTTCGGCATCCAGCTTGAGCTCGCGCGCATACCACTGGTCCACCGTGCGGTAGGGCACGCCCAGGGCTTTCCAGTCTTCCAGCCCGATGGGGTTGACCATCGCCAGGCGCTCCACCTGCTGCGGGTACATCAGCGCATAGCGGGTGGCGAGCATGCCGCCGGTGGAGTGGCCGAGCACGATGCTTTGCTTCACCCCCAGCTGTTCGAGCAGGGCATGGGTGTTGCTCGCCAGCTGCTGGAAGCTGTACTGGTAATGCGCCGGCTTGCTGGAGCTGCAGAAGCCGACCTGGTCGGGGGCGATGACCCGGTAGCCAGCCTTGCTCAGGGCATCGATGGTGGTTTCCCAGGTGGCGGCGCAGAAGTTCTTGCCATGCATCAGCACCACGCTGTGGCCGTTGGCCTGGCCCTGGGCGGGTACGTCCATGTAGCCCATCTGCAGGGCCTGGCCCTGGGACTTGAAGTCGAAATGCTTGAGCGGATGCGGGTAGTTGAAGCCCTCCAGCTGGGGGCCATAGGTGGGCGATTCGGCGGCGATGGCCGAACTGCCGACGAGGCAGGCCAGGGCCAGGGCGGTTGCGCGCAGCATGGGGGCACTCCGTGTAGGGCCATGTAGGAAGGGGCGACTGTAGCAGCCAGTGGACCACGCGGAACGTGAAAGGTGTTACCAGGCGTGAAACCAGCCCAGGGTAATCATCGCCAGCACCCCATAGCGGCCGGCCTTGGCCAGAGTCACCAGCAGCAGGAAGCGCCAGAACGGCTCACGCATGATGCCCGCGATCAGCGTCAGCGGGTCGCCGATCACCGGCATCCAGCTGAGCAGCAGCGACCATTGCCCCCAGCGCTGGTAGCGCTGTTGCGCGCGTTCCAGCTGGGCAGGGCTGAACGGGAACCAGCGCTTGTCACGGAGGTGCTCGATGGCCCGGCCCAGCACCCAGTTGACCACCGAGCCCAGCACATTGCCCAGGGTCGCCACCAGCAGCAGGGTGGCCCAGGCCTCGGGCTGGCGCAGCAAAAGGCCGACCAGCACGGCCTCCGATTGCAGCGGTAGCAGGGTAGCGGCGCCGAAGGCGCTGAGGAACAGCGCCCACAGGCTGAGCATCAGTAGTTGGCGACCACGGTGTCCTTGCCGTCCTGGGTCACGCCGATGACCTGGTAGGCATCCTTGTGGTCACCCATTTCCATGCCGGGCGAGCCCATGGGCATGCCCGGCACGGCCAGGCCCTTGAGGTCGTTGCGCTTGGCCAGCAGGCGCACCTGCTCGGCCGGTACGTGGCCTTCGACGAACTTGCCATCGATCACCCCGGTATGGCACGACGCCAGGCGTGGCGCCACGCCCAGACGTTGCTTCACCTCGCTCATGTTCGGCTCGACATGGTCGTTGACGGTGAAGCCGTTGTCGCGCAGGTGGCTGATCCAGGCCTTGCAGCAGCCACAGTTGGGGTCGCGGTAGACGTCGATGGTCTCGGCAGCCTGGGCCAGGCCGGTGATGGCCAGCAGGCCCAGGGGCAGCAGGTGTTTACGCAGCTTCATGAAGCACTCCTTCAAAAACGTGGGCGGATACCGGCGACCAGGCCTGTGCCTTGCACGCGCCCGGTGTCGTTACGGCCCCAGGGGCGGTCCGATATCCAGCGGTTGGCCAGCAGCATAGCCTAAGCGGCTTTCAGACGCAGCGCGGCCTGTTGCTGTTCGCCAGCGTTGTCAGGCAGCCAGTCTACCTGCCAGGTAGTGGTTCCGGATGCCGGCCTGTCATCACGCTGGCTAACGTGCGGCACACCTATCTGAGAGCCTGCTGGATCATGACCCTACCACTGGACTGCCTGTTGTACTCCAAGACCAATCTGATCGGCATCGGACCAAACCTGTCCGAAGAGGAACGCCAGGACGTGCAAACGTTGCTGGACCATGCCGATGAGTTCGCAAGCCGCTTCCTCGACCGGGACGAGTTATGGAAAAGCTGGTTCGACCGCTTCCGCAATCGCCTGGAGAAACATGGCTGCGTAAGGACGGCCGCCCTGGAGTTGCCGCCCCAGGTCATCAGGGACCATGACGATTTCGATACCAGGCTCGAGCCCATCGGCACAGGCAGCACACCAACGCTGTTGGCCCAACTGGCGCGCGCATCCATGCAGGAACTGCGCATCAGTGCACACGCCAGCAAGTTCCTGCAGTCCGGCTGGCAGAACGACGTCGCCTCATCGTTTCTGATAACACCCTGCCAGAAGGACGAGGAGGGCCAGATCCATCTGGCGGTCTACTCGTTTCGTTTCAACGGCACCGTGGAGATGCGCGACTTCGGATTCTGGAGCGAGGCCCAGCGTGACATCGTCGTGTGGAACACCGGCACTGTTTACCGTTTTGACCTGGAACGTTTCGCCGCTTTTCGCCAGCAGATTCGTAAGGAATTGGGCGACCGGCGGCTTGGCGCCATCACCAGGATTGAACTCTAGCCACCTCGCTCAAGCTGGCAGGTCACGCATCAGCAGGCCGTATGCCAATGGCACCTGCTCGGGAACAGGAAGGTAGATGGTGTGGCCATCGCCCGGGGCGACCTGCAGCGGTTGCTGCTGGCCATTGCTCATGTGCTCGAGATCGAAGTGGTAGTTGCCGCGTGGGGTCATCAGCTCCAGATGGTCGCCCACGGCGAAGCGGTTCTTCACCTTGACCTCGGCCAGGCCGTCGACGCGCACCCCAGTCAGCTCGCCAACGAACTGCTGGCGCTCGGACACCGAGTTGCCGCGCTGGTAGTTCTGGTACTCGTCGTGCACGTGGCGGCGCAGGAAACCTTCGGTGTAACCGCGCTGGGCCAGGGATTCGAGGTTGTCCATCAGGGAGCGGTCGAATGGCCGCCCGGCCACCGCGTCGTCGATCGCCTGGCGGTACGACTGCACGGCGCGGGCGCAGTAGAAGTGCGACTTGGTGCGGCCTTCGATCTTCAGCGAGTGCACGCCCATGGCGGCCAGGCGCCCGACGTGCTGGATGGCGCGCAGGTCCTTGGCATTCATGATGTAGGTGCCGTGCTCGTCTTCGAACGCCGGCATTTCGGTGCCGGGGCGGTTGCTTTCCTGCAGCAGGAATACCTGCTCGGTCGGTGCACCCAGGCCCAGCGTCGGCTGCACTTCGCGCACGATGTCGCCAGTGGCGTTTTCGGTGGCCGGGGTGGCGTCATACTTCCAGCGGCAAGCGTTGGTGCAGCTGCCCTGGTTGGCATCGCGCTTGTTGAGGTAGCCCGACAGCAGGCAACGGCCGGAGTAGGCCATGCACAGGGCACCATGGACGAACACCTCCAGCTCCATTTCCGGCACCTGCTGGCGGATTTCCTCGATCTCTTCGAGCGACAGCTCGCGCGACAGGATCACCCGGCTCAGGCCCAGTTGCTGCCAGAACTGCACGCTGGCCCAGTTGACCGTGTTGGCCTGCACCGACAGGTGCACCGGCATCTGCGGGAAGTGCTGGCGTACCAGCATGATCAGGCCTGGGTCGGACATGATCAGCGCGTCCGGTGCCATCTCGATCACCGGCGCCAGGTCCTTGAGGAAGGTCTTGAGCTTGGCATTGTGCGGGGCAATGTTGACCACCACGTAGAAGCGTTTGCCCAAGGCATGCGCCTCCTGGATGCCCAGGGCCAGGTTGGCATGGTCGAACTCGTTGTTGCGCACCCGCAAGCTGTAGCGTGGCTGGCCGGCGTAGACCGCGTCGGCGCCATAGGCGAAGGCGTAGCGCATGGTCTTGAGGGTGCCGGCGGGGGCCAGCAGTTCGGGCTTGGCGATGTGGGTCATGTGCGCACCGGAGCAAAAGGCGCGGATGCTAGGGCTGGCAGATACGGCCCGTATTGATTTGCATCAAGGAAATGGCGGCACTTTTGCCAAGGTGCGGCGCACTAATAACGCATAAGCCATGCGAGGACCCGCGATGAACCAGACCGCCCTGCAGAACAAAGCCCTGGCAGTACTGCTGGCGCTGGTGACCATTGCCTTCATCTGGATCCTGCTGCCGTACTACGGTGCGATCTTCTGGGCGGTGATACTCGGCATCCTGTTCGCCCCGCTGCAGCGCCACCTCCTGTTGCGTTTCGGCCGCCGGCGCAACCTGGCTGCGGCGGCCACCTTGCTGGTGTGCCTGCTGGTGGCGATCCTGCCGGTGATCATCACCAGCGCGCTGCTGGTGCAGGAGGGAGCCGCCCTGTACCAGCGCATCGAGCACGGGGAGCTGGATATTGCCGGCTATGTCGAGCGCGGCAAGGACATGCTTCCGGCTTTTGCCCAGCGGGGGCTGGACAGCATGGGCATGGGCAACCTCGACGGGCTGCGCGACAAGATCACCAAATGGGCCACCCAAGGCAGCCAGGTGCTGGCCAGCCAGGCGTTCAACTTTGGGCAGGGCACGTTCGAGTTCGTGATCAGCTTCGGCATCATGATGTACCTGTTGTTCTTCTTCCTGCGCGAAGGCGCGGAGGTCGCCCGCCAGGTGCGTCTGGCAGTGCCGCTGCCCGAACACCAGAAACGCCGTTTGCAGCTGAAGTTCAACCGTGTGGTGCGGGCGACGGTAAAAGGCAACGTGCTGGTGGCCATTACCCAGGGCGCGCTGGGCGGTTTCATTTTCTGGGTGCTGGATATCCCGAGTGCGCTGGTATGGGCGGTGCTGATGGCGTTTCTGTCGCTGTTGCCGGCGGTAGGGGCGGGGATCGTGTGGGCGCCGGTGGCGGCGTACTTCCTGCTGACCGGTGCGATTTTGTCGGGGGTGATCCTGACCGCGTTCGGCGTGCTGGTGATCGGCCTGGTAGACAACTTGTTGCGGCCGATCCTGGTGGGCAAGGACACGCGCATGCCGGACTACCTGATTCTGGTGTCGACGCTGGGCGGGCTGGCGGTGTTCGGGCTCAACGGCTTCGTGATCGGGCCATTGATCGCGGCGCTGTTCGTGTCGAGCTGGGCGATCTTCGCGGCAACCAAACCCCGGGTGCAGTTGCCGGAGTAAGGTTTTGACAGGGCTGCTTTGCAGCCCATCGCCGGCAAGCCAGCTCCCACAGGTACAGCGTTGCTCTCAAGATTGTCGCTGGACCTGTGGGAGCTGGCTTGCCGGCGATGGGCCGCAACGCGGCCCCCATGGCCGGGTCAGGATGCCTGCGGCATCTCACCCTTGGCCAGGCGCCGGTTGATGTCGGCGATCACTTCTGGCAGTTCGTTGATGGTGTCGATCAGGTAGTGCGGGCGGGAGCCGGCGAACAGGGCGTGGATGCGCTGACGCTCGCTTTCCAGCTTCTCGGCGCTCAGCGCGCGGTAGCCTTCCCAGGTCAGCCCCAGGGCATTGCCCGAGCACACCAGAGCCACGGTCCACATGCCGGCACGGCGGCCTTCGAGAATGCCCGGCACGGTATCGTCGACCTTCACGCACGCCGCTACATCGTCGATACCCAGCGCGATCACGTTGGCCAGGGCCTGGGCCGGCCATGGGCGGCCGTTCGGGGTTTCGTCGGTGGCCACCACATGGTCGGCCACGTAGCCGTTCTGCGCGGCCAGCTCCACCACTTTGTCCATCACCACCTTCGGGTAGCCCGAGCAAGAGCCGATCTTCAGGCCGTCCTGGCGCAGCCCGGTGAGGGTGTCCAGGGCGCCGGGGATCAGCGCCGAGTGCACGGCGATCTTCTCGATCTGCAGGGGCATGAAGCGGTTGTAGATGGCGGTGACATCATCGTCGGTCGGGGTACGGCCGAACACCTTGCGGTAGCGCTCGGCAATTTCCGGCACATCGCACAGGGTGCGGATGTGGTCCCACTTGCCCATGCCCATCGGGCCGCGGGCTTCTTCGATGGACACCTGCACATCGAATTCGGCAAAGGCTTCGACAAAGATCTGGGTCGGGGCGAAGGAGCCGAAGTCGACCACGGTGCCGGCCCAGTCGAGGATGGCGGCTTGCAGCTGGGTAGGGTTGCTGTAGTTCATGTGCGCTTGTTCCTGAAATTGGGTGGGCAAAGGGTCAGATGTCCAGCACTTCCATTTCCCGCAGCACCTCGGCCACGGCATTCACGGCGGCCTGCATGCCATCCGCTCCGACCACGCCGATGCAGCCGACACGGAAGGTTTCCACCTGGGTCAGCTTGCCCGGGTAGAGGATGAAGCCCTTGGCCTTGACCCGCTCGTAGAAGTCCTTGAACTGGTAGCGGGGATCGTTCGGTGCGTGGAAGGTGACGATGATCGGCGCCTGGATCTCGGCAGGCAGGAAGCTGCGCAGGCCGATGGCGGCCATGCCGTCGAGCAAGGTCTTGCAGTTGTCGGCGTAGCGCTGGTGGCGCGCTGGCAGGCCACCTTCCTCGTTGTATTGCTGCAGCGCTTCGTGCAGGGCAGCGACCACGTGGGTCGGCGGGGTAAAGCGCCACTGGCCGGTCTTGGCCATGTAGGTGTGCTGGTCGTGCAGGTCCATGGCCAGCGAGTGGGCGTTGCCTTCGGCGGCGGCCAGGGCGGTTTTCTCGGCGAACACGAAGCCCATGCCAGGTACCCCTTCCAGGCATTTGCCGGAGGCGGCGATCAGCGCCTCGAAGGGGATGGCGCGGGCATCGATCGGCAGTGCGCCAAACGAGCTCATGGCGTCGATGATCAGGCGCTTGCCGTGGCCTTTGATCACCTGGGCGATCTCGGGCAGCGGGTTGAGGATGCCGGTGCTGGTTTCGCAGTGGATCAGCGCGACGTGGGTGATGGCCGGGTCGGCGGCCAGCAGGCGGTCGACGTCGGCGGCGGTGGTCGGCTGGTCTTCGGCGGTTTCGAAGGTGCTGTAGGCACGGCCCAGCACTTTGCAGATCTTCGCCAGGCGCTGGCCATAGGCACCATTGATCAGCACCAGGACCTTGCCGTCACGCGGCACCAGGGTGCCGATGGCCGCTTCCACGGCGAAGGTGCCGCTGCCTTGCAGGGGCACGCAGTGGTGGCTGGCGCTGCCGTCGATGATGGCCAGCAGTTGCTCGCAGACACTGGCAGTCAGTTGGTTGAAGTCGCGGTCCCAGGAGCCCCAGTCCACCAGCATGGCTTGGCGGGTGCGGATTGATGTGGTCAGGGGACCGGGGGTCAGCAGAATCGGGGCGTTGCTCATTCCGTTATTCCTCACAAGCGGTGGGCTGAAACTACGGGGCCTAGGTTGCAATTGGCGCTGTCATCAATCAAATTGTTTGTTGTTATTCGAGCTATAAGTCAGGCCGATAAATATGAACCTGTTCCAGTTGCGTGCCTTCGATGCCGTGGCCCGTGAGGGCAGCTTTACCCGTGCCGCCGCACGCCTGTTCATCAGCCAGCCGGCGGTGACCGGGCACGTGAAGGCGCTGGAGGAGCACTACCAGATCACCTTGCTGCGGCGTACCGCGCGGCGGGTGGAGTTGACCGAAGAGGGCACCCGCCTGGCGGCCATCACCCGCGCCATGTTCGGCCTGGCCGAAGAGGCGCAGGCCATGCTCGAGGCCAACCGGCAACTGCTGACCGGGCGCCTGGAGGTGGCGGCCGATGGCCCGCACCGGGTCATGCCGATGCTGGCGCTGCTGCGCGAGCGCTACCCGGGCATTACCGTCAACCTGCGCCTGGGCAATGCCCAGGAAACCTTGGCGGCATTGCTCAGCGAACATGCCGACGTGGCCGTGCTGACCGAGATCGAGCCGCGCAAAGGCCTGCATTTGCAGAACCTGTGCGAGTCGCGGTTGTGCGCCTTGCTGCCGGCGGGGCATGCCTGGGCCAGCGGCGAGGGTGATTTGCCGCTGGCTGAGCTGCACCAGCAGATCATGGTGTTGCGCGAACCCAGCTCCACCACCCGGCGCACCTTCGACAAGGCCTGCAGCAAGGCCGCCGTGCAACCTCGGGTGCTGCTGGAGCTGGATAGCCGCGAGGCGGTGACCGAAGCGGTGGCCTCGGAGTTGGGCATTGGCGTGGTGTCGTCCACCGAAGTCGCCAATGACCCGCGGGTAGTGGCACGCCCGCTGGCCGGTGACGGCCTGGTCAACCAGCACCTGATCGGCTGCCTGGAGCGCCGCCGTGAGCTGCGCCTGATCCAGGCGTTCCTCGGCCTGGCGGCGGGGCTGTGATGGCTGTTTTCAACGGGGCGGCCTAAGATGGCCGGCATTGAGCCGACAGGACCGTCGATGAGCGAGAAAGACACCATTTCCATGCAGCTGGTGCGCGAAGCGCTGTTGCAGACTTGCCCAGCCGGCGAGCCCGATACTGGCTTGCTGGCCCGGGCGGGTATCGCCGTCGAACAACTGCACCTGCCAGCGGCACGGGTCAGCGCCGAGTCCTATGCCCGGCTCTGGCGTCTGCTGGCGCGGCGCTGCAACGATGAGTTCTTCGCCATGGACCCGCGCGGTCTGCGCAGCGGCAGCCTGGCGTTCATGTGCCGTGCCAGCATGGGCCAGCCAACCCTGGGCGCCGGCCTGGAAACCGCGCTGGCGTTCCTGTCACTGATGCTTGAAGACCTGCAGCCAAGCCTGGTGCGCCAGCAAGGCCTGGCCGAAATCGTCATCAACGAACCGCGTGACACACCGCGCCGCGCTTTCACCTATTTCACCTTCTGGATGATCGTGCACGGTGTGACCTGCTGGTTGGCCGGGCGGCGTATCCCGATCCTGGCCATCGATCTGCGCTGTGCCGAACCGCCGTTCTGCGATGACTACCGGGTGATGTTTTCGGAAAACCTGCAGTTCGAGCGCCCGCGCACGCGCATGATCATCGCTGCCGAATGCCTTGAGCTGCCGCTGCGGCGCAG
Source organism: Pseudomonas sp. B13(2017) (assembly GCF_002113245.1). Classification (NCBI taxonomy): domain Bacteria; kingdom Pseudomonadati; phylum Pseudomonadota; class Gammaproteobacteria; order Pseudomonadales; family Pseudomonadaceae; genus Pseudomonas; species Pseudomonas sp. B13(2017). The sequence continues at coordinate 15,455 of NZ_NEJX01000020.1, read as the reverse complement.
CGAAGAAGAACTGCAGCGCTTTCTGGCCGAGGCGCCGGGCAACATCCTGGTCAAGTACCGTGACCCGGCCAGCCTCGGGCGGCGCATTCGCACCGACCTGCTGCGCCTGGACCCGGGGCAGTGGCCCGATGGCGACAGCCTGGCGCGCCAGTTGTGCCTGTCGCCTTCTACCCTGCGCCGACGGCTGGCCGAAGAGGGGCAGAACTACCAAGGGTTGAAGGACAGCGTGCGTCGTGAGCTTGCAATTGCCTGGCTGAGCCAGGAAGACGCGGCCATGGGCGAAATCGCCGAGCGCCTGGGCTTTGCCGACAGCAGTTCGTTCTACAAGGCGTTTCGCAAGTGGTTCGGCTGCAACCCTGGGCATTACCGTGCGCTGATCCTCAAGCGCGGCAGTGGCGGCTAGGGAACCACGCCTTCCCGCTGCCGGCCGCCGCCGCTGGCAAGCATCGTGACAAGTCGATCACTGACCAGGAAATCGACGATGTCTCAACCTGCCTTGCACCCCAAGTTGCTTCACCCCGCCGAAGATTTCATCGCGCAAAGCTTGCCCGCCTGGCTGAAGGCGGCCAAGCCCAAGCAGCTTGCCAGGCTGCAATTGCGTTTCAACGCCTATCTGGCGAGCCAGCGGAAGATGGCAGGGTTCGCCGACCGTCTGCAGCCTCTGGACCGTTTCGCCAAGCAACTGTTCGAGCCTGCCTTGCGCCAGGACAGCCAGCTGAAGCTGCAGGTCGACCTGGACAAACTGGTGTGGCGCGAAACACGCGCACGGCTGGATGTGAGAACCGGCTTGATCCCTGATTATCAACCGTACTTCGTGCGCATGCCGGCCTTGCAAAAGCTGTTGCAGAACTTCAAGGCCAACGAGTCCTTCTTCCTCGGCACCGCCTTGACCCTTCCGGCAGCCCACCAGGACGAGCAGGTGGTGAGCGCAGACATCGACCGGATTGTCAGCCTGTGCCGCCAGGTGGATGTCGGCAGCGCCTACCAGCGGCACCTGGCGCAGGTATTGACCCCTGACTTTGAAAAAGCCCTGACCACCGACCGGCGCCTGGAACTGGCCGTGGCGGTCGAGATCGCGGCCATCAAGCAGCAGCTGGATCCGGAAGACCTGCTAGTGCTGCGTATCGCGTGCAAGGTTGAACCCGCCGTGATCAAGGGGCCGGTGCAGCTGGAGATCGGTGCTCTGCAAGTCCTTGGCTGCCGGGTGGATGGCGCGCTGGCCGTTGAGTTGATCGAGCAGCCCCGCCACCAGTCCACGTTTCCCTTCGGGGTACCTGGGCGCTTGAAAAGAGTGATCCTGTATACCCCTGACGATCAGGCGCAACCCCTGCGCGCGTTCACCAATTGGGATGAGGCGAACCGCGTCCTGGCCACGGCGATGGGCAACCAGGACTATCGGCAGGCATTCGTGCGGCGCATTGCCTTGGGTGATCGCGCCACTTGCGAGCAGGCTTTGGCTACCCGCTTGCAGGATGCACAGCCTGACCTGGAACCCCGCAGGGTGTTGGAAGCGGGGGACGGTTTTGCGTCGATGGCCGCCTGGCACATGCAGCGAATCAAGGCCGATGCACGTTTCCTTGCGGTGCCCACCGCCCAGGCCGATGACGCGGCTGCGGAGCAGCGCATGGACGAGCTCAAAGGCGCCGGCCTGGTATTGCTCAACCTGGCGGGCCTGTTCGTGCCGGTCATCGGGGCTTTGCTGGTGGCGGACCTGGCCAGGCAACTGTTGATCGAGACCTTCGAGGGCGTGCGTGACTGGCAGTTGGGCCATCAGCATGAGGCCTTGACGCATATGCTTCAGGTGGCCTTCAGCGTGGCAACCACCGGTGCGGTGGTTGTCGGTGCCCACCTGGCCCGCAGCGCATTCGTCGAAACCCTGGAGCCGGTCATCACCGAAGATGGCCGGCAACGGCTGTGGCGCAATGAGCTGGCGCCTTACCAGGAAACTACTCCACCCGTTCAGCTGACGGAGCTCGACAACGGCTTGCTCGCCGAGGGTGAGCGCCATTGGTGGCGGTCGAATGGTGCCTTGTATCGGGTAAGGCAAACCGCCAATGGCGCTTGGCGCTTGCTGCATGCCGAAGGTGACGCGGCGTTCGGGCCGGTGCTGGAACGTTGCTCTGCGCGTGGCTGGCGGCTGGCTTACGAGCGGCCACTGGAATGGCAGGGCGCCGCACTGTTGCTCGGGCGGCTTTGGCCGGCGGCGACCGCGATGGACGCCGTGCGGGTGGAACAGGTGCTGAAGGTCGCGGATGTCGACGAGGCCTACCTGCGTGGTCTGCTGGTGGAACGGCGAGGGTTGCCGGTGCAGCTGCGCGATACCTTGCAGCGCTTTGCCGTGGACGCACGCGCGCAGGCCTTTTTCAGCCGGCTGGAAGCGGGGGAGGCTGATACCGCTACCGAACTGTGGCAATGGTGCATCGAACGGTTGCAACTGCAGGGTGAAACCGTCGAAGAACAGGTGCTGTCGATCCGTGACGCGGCAAGCGAGTTGCGTGAGGCGATGCTCGAGCATTTCTCCAGGCTTGACCTGGCCGACGACCCGCTGCTGGGCTTGATCCAGCGCGACTTCCCGACGCTGCCAGACGCCTATGCCCTCGATGTGCTCGAGCAGGCTACCGAGGCTGTGCGCTTGCGCATGCAGGCAGAGTCCCGCCTGCCGCTGGCGTTGGCTGAACAGGCGCGGGTGGCCCTGCAACTGGCGCGCCTGACCCGCATGCGCGAAGCGTTGTACCTGCAAGGCAGTTACCGGCCGGAAGTGGTGGCGCTGGCCTTTGCCCTGCTGCGTCGGCATGGCCCCAGCGCTGCCAGGTTCAACCTGGTATTGCGCCGTGACCCGTATGCCGGGGCAGCGATGGAGCGGCTGTTCGCCGAGACCGACCTTGAGCAGGCCGTGGTGCTGGTCAGGCGGGAGGGGCGCTTCCAGCTCTACAACGACAGAGGCTTGCCGGATGAGCGCGAGGTCGCCGCCCCCGAGGGGCTGTTCGAGGTGCTGGCCGCTTGCCTGCCGGTGGAATACCGGGTGCGACAGGGGTGGAATGGCGCCGATGCGCCGACCAGAATCCGCGAGCAGATGCAGGCCTGGCTACCCGGTGACCGGCAGGCCCTGCTGCGCCTGCTCGGCTGGCGGGAGGCAAGGCCCATGGCATCGCCCATGCAGCGTTTGGCCGATGGCCGAGCGGGCTATCCACTGGGTGGCTGCCAGTCGTGCATCGGCTCGCCGGAGCGCGTGGTGCGGCAGCGGGTGCGCGCGTTGTATCCCGGTATCGGGGATGTCGGCGTCGATCGCTATGTCCAGAGCCTGTTGGACATACGCGGGGGGTTGTTCGAGAACCTGCTGCGCGTCGAGCAGGAATACCGCCGCCTGGATGACAGCTTGCTGGCCTGGGTTGAAGAGGTGGCGGGCAGCGCCAGTCGCGCACGCCGACGTGTTGCAGATTCGTTGCGGCGTGCCTGGCAGATGCGCAGCGACCGCGCCGTCGGGGCTATCGGCAACGATGCAATGCTCAGCCTGAGCATCGTCGCCGTACCGGTGGGCAGCCTGCCCGTGTTGCCGGTCGGGACGGACTTCTCGCACGTTTCGGAATTGACCCTGTCGGCGCTCGGTCTGGACGCCATCCCGTCGGGGTTCCTCGCCTGCTTCCCCAATCTGCTGTGCCTGGACATGAGCGACAACGCCTTGCGCACGCTACCTGCGGGGCTGGAGCGGTTGACCGCCTTGCGCCAGTTGCTGATGCCGCGCAACCGTATTCGTATCTCGGAGCCGCAGGCCAATGTGCTGACCGGCCTGGCGCTCTTGCGTTCGCTGGACCTGAGTGACAACCCGCTCGGCGACATCAGGCTACAGTTCGAGCGGCTGCCCAGCTTGCGGATCCTGCGTTTGAACCGGGTGCAGATGACGGCGCTGCCCCGGGGCCTGGAGTGGTGTGGCCTGTTGGTGTTCGCCGATCTTCGCAACAACCAGATAGCCGAGTTACCGGCAGCCTTGTTTCAGGCCCCGTTGCAGTTGCGCCGTGCCATGCACCTGGAGGGCAATGCGCTGCCAGTGCAGGATCTCGATCGCCTTTATGCCGCCGAACGCCTGCTGGCCACGCCCCGCCCGCAACGACACGCCCCGGCTCGGGAACAATGGCTGCAGACCCTGGACCCAGCGGCGCGGCAGGAGCAGCAAGGGAAATGGGATGCGCTGAATGCCGAGCCCGGCAGCCTGGCTTTCTTCGAACTGCTCAGGCAACTGACGAGCACGGCCGAATTCAGCAAGGCGCCGGCCGAACTCGGGTTCAGGGTATGGGCAATGCTGGATGCCGCCCATGCCGATACCGCCACGCGCATGGCCCTGTTTGACCTGGCAGCGGAGCCCACCACCTGTGTGGACAGCGTTTCCACCGTGTTCAGCCGCCTTGAGGTGCGCATGCATGTCGAGCAGGCCACCCGCGGCGGCGACCCGATTTCGACCCGCGCGGCACGCCTGCAGTTGGCCAAGCGGCTGTTTCGCGTGCACTGGGTAGAGAAAATCGCCCGGCGCGAAATCGACGCCCGCTACCAGGATGGACGTTGGAGCCTCGGGAACCACGATGAGGAGGAGGTGGAGGTCAATCTTGCCTACCTCAGCGGCTTGGCCCAGCGCCTGGACCTGTTGGGCCAACCTCGCCACATGCAGTTTGGCAGGCTGGCCAACGTGTCGCCGCTGCAACTGGAGGAGGCCTTCAAGGAAGTGCTGGAGGTGGAGGCGGGCGAGCAACGGGTCGTGTTCATCAGCGAGCGTGATTTCTGGTTGCCGGTACTGCGGGCAGAACATGCGGACGACTTCGAAACCCTTGAAACGCAATTCTCCCTGCGACTGGAAACTCTGGACGAGCAAAGGGAGACCTTGACCAGTGACGAGTACTGGAACCTGAGCAACGCCCTGCGCGATGAGCGCGAGCAGGCCCTGGCCGGCCTTGCCCAGCGCCTCACGCACGAAGCGTTCATGGTGCCAGAGGCAAAGTGACGGCGCTTCACGGGCGGCACGCAGTGTGCCGCCCAGCTTCTACCGCAGGGGTTCCCTCTGCGCAAGCGCCGGCAGGTTGCACACCATGCGTGGCTTTCGACAGCCATCCAGGGACCTGCCATGACCCGCGAACCACACGCACCACAGCCCGCCTCTGCGTCTTCCAGCCACTTGCACGACGGTTTCATCGGTGACCGGTTGCCTGCCTGGCTCAAACAGGCCACGCAAAGCCAGATACGCACCTTGCGCGAAAACCTGGAAGCCCATCATGCCACCCAGGCCCGGTTGCGCGGGATCACCCTGGCGCTGCCGTCACCACAGCAGTTCGCCGAACGGCAATTCGCCAGTTTGTTGCGCGAGCCGCTGCCGGGCGACGTAGCGTTCTGGCAGTTGGAGTGGCTGGAGGTTTCCCATCGTTTTTCGTCCACGCTCGGCGCTGAGCCGCAATTTCCCACTTACGGGCAACGGCGTGAAAACGGCTTGCTCCGCCTGATGCGCAACTTTGCCGCCAGCAACGATTTCTACCTGGGAACCGGGTTGGTCGCGCCGGGGCAGGAACGGGTACTTTCGCGAGGCACCGATGAACTGGTCGAGGCGTGCCGCAAGCTCGATGCCGGGCGCCTGTACCAGCAGGAGCTGGACCGCACATTCGATGCCGCGGCACAGCGCATCTTGTGTGAAGACAAACGCTCCGGGCTGCGCCTGGCCGTGCAGGTTGCCGCGCTGAAAGGCGAGATCACCGAGCCGGTCAAGGAGGCATTGCACGCCCTGGTGGATAAACCCGCGGATCGGCGATCCGCCAGCCTCACGGGCCACCCGGGCCTGCTCGAAGCCCTCGGTTGCCCAGTGGCGGATGGTGTGTGGATTCAACTTCGCGACACGCATGGGCAAACGCAGGGCGGCGTGCTCTACCTGCCCAGCGACCCGGTACAGGCGTTGCGGCACTTCGACAGCCACGCCTCGATCAATAGCGCGTTGGTGGCCGAGCTGCGCCATGAACCCTATCGCCAGGCGTTCAGCCAGTTGATCGGCCTGGATCAGCGTGCCGGGTTCATGCACAAGCTGCAGGCCCGCCTGAAGGATGACCAGCCGGACCTGGAGCTCGATGGCAGCGTGCCACAGCATGACATTTTCCAGGCGCTGGCTGCACAGCAGACAAAGCGGGTGAAGCAGGATGGCCGCCTGTTGCTGGTGCCAACCGCCGATGCCGATGAAGCCGCATTGCGTGAGCGGCATGAGGCGTGGAAGGCCGCCGGCCTCGATGTGCTCAACCTCGCGGGGCTGTTCATTCCTGTGGTGGGCGGCTTGCTGCTCGGGCAACTGGTGGCCCACACCCTCTCGGAGGTTTTCGAGGGCACGCAGGACTGGTTGCGAGGCCATCAGCACGAGGCGCTGGAGCACATGCTGGGCGTTGCCGAGATACTGGCGGGCACCGCCGCGACGGTGGCGGGCGTCACCTTCGTGCGCAGCGCGTTCGTCGCGGCGCTGGAGCCGGTAAGGCTCGCCAATGGGGCGGGGCGTTTGTGGTCCCGAGATCTGGCAGCCTTTGCCTCGACCCCTGAAACGATCACCTTGGGTGCGGACGGGGCCTATGCCGATGGCGAGCGCCGCTGGATGAAGGCCGACGGGGTCTTCTACGAAGTTCATCGGCCTGACCCCGATGGCCCCTGGCGTCTGCGCCACCCCGGGCGCGAAGAGGCGTACGGCCCGGTCGTGCTGCACAATGGCGAACGCAGCTGGCGCCTGATGCACGATGAGCCCCAGCGTTGGCGCGACCCTGCGAAAATGCTCGATACCCTTTGGCCGCGCGATCAACCTTTTGATAGCCAGCAGGCGCAGCGGATCTTGCGCATGGCCGGCATCGATGAGGACGAACTGCGCGGCCTGCTGGTGGAAAACCGGCGAACGCCCGCCACCTTGCGGGAAACCCTCAGGGCATTCGATGCCGATGCCCGGATCGACACGTTCTTCAGCCACCTGGAACGCGACACTGTCTCCGATCAGGACTTGCAGCTGCTGGCCTGGTGCGAGGCCCGACCGGGCAGCGTAAAAGGGCGTGCCGCAGTGCTTGCGGATCGGCCAAGGTCGAGCGACCTGCTGTTCGCACGGCTGACACGCCTGCCCGAATCGGCGGAGCCTTTGCTCAAGCCGCTGATGGCGCTGGGGCTGCCTGAGCCCTATGCGCGCGATTTGGCCGACGGAGCAAGTCACGACGCTCGCCAGCTGTTCGTCAGTGGTGGAAAGTTGCCGCAAAGCCTGGCCACCCAGGCCAGGTCGTTGTGCTCGCTGGCGAAGGTGAGCAGGGCGTTGGCAGGGTTTTATCTGCCGAGCGCATATAGCGACGAAACGGGCAAGCTGGTGTTGGCATTGCTGAATGTCGAGGCCATTGATGCGTTCAGGCTGGCGTTGAGCAATGCTGCTGCGGATGCCGTGGCGTTGAAACGCATCGGTTCGGTTGGCGATGCGGCCGAGCAGCGGGTGCTGGTGCGTGAGCAAGGGGTCTTTGCCCTGTATGACGGGCAGGGCCGAAAACTCGCGATGCAGCCACCTGCTTCCTCGTGCATCTTCCAGGCTGTGCTGGCCGCACTCGAATCGCGCAACCTGCTGGGCCGTTTGGGCCTGGCCGAGAACGCCAATGCCGAGGGCTTGCGCGAGAAACTCATGGCGCACCTGGGTACCCATGAGGAAATCGCCCGCATGCTGGGCTGGGCGTCGACGGAGCGCTGGTTCAACCCTGGGCAGCGCCTTGCCGATGGCCGCGTCGGTTACCTGCTCAGCGGGCGCGCGGCACTGCCCACCACACCCAGGGAACAACTGCGGGCCGGCCTGAGGCGATTCTTCCCGGGGCTGGGCGATTCGCTGGAAACGCAAGTTGACCGCTGGCTGCTGCAGAATGTGTCGGTCGCCGATGCGCTCCTGGCGCTGCAGGACGATTTTGAGCAGTTGAACCGCGCGCTCAATGGTTGGGTGTCGGCTGCGCTGAGTGACACTTTGCGGGCGCGACGCCAGCTGTTCGCCGAACGATTGCTGCGTGCCTGGCAGGCGCTTGGTGACGATGTGGTGGTCGACAGTGACGGCAAGCGCCAGGGGCTGCGCCTGGTCCTGAATGACTTGCCAACCGATTCGTTGCCGGTCATGCCTGCGCCTATCGATTTCTATCACGTCACCACCCTGGTACTGAGCGAGACGAACATCGGGGTGGTGAACGAGGAGTTTCTGCGGGCATTCACCTACCTGCAGGAACTGGACCTGAGCCACAACCAGCTGTTGCGCTGCCCGCGCGGGCTTGGCTACCTGACCAACCTGCGCCGGTTGCACCTGGGGCATAACCGCATTCGCCTGGATGCCCATGCCATCGATGCATTGAACGGGTTGCCGCTGCTCAGTCACCTCGACCTGAGCTACAACAGCCCGCTGGGAGTGTACGAAATGCGCTTCCATCACCTGCCTCATCTGATCGAGCTGAATTTGTGCCGCTGCGGGCTCAGCGAGTGGCCCAGAGGGCTCGAGCTGTGTGGCTTCCTGCAACGAGCCGACCTGCGTGACAATTTCCTGCGGGGTGTTCCTGACGGCGTGCTGGCCATGCCGCTGGAGTTTCGCCAGCGCATCCTGGTCGATGGCAACCGCCTGAGCATGGCCGATTACGGCAAGCTCTATGCCTTGGAGCCGCTGCTGGAGGACCCGGAGGAAGAGATCGGCCGAGCCTGGTGGGTCGGTTCCGACTCCGCCAGCCATGGGCGTGGTGAGCTTTGGGACCGGCTGAGCACCCGAGACGAAAATGCCCGCCTGTTCGATCTGCTGGAGCTTCTGCAAGGCCTGGCGGACTACAGCTGGCCCAAGGCTTATCTGTTGCGCATGGGCTGGCAGTGTTTGTCGATGATGGAGACAGACGCCGAATTCGCTCGCCAGGTGCAACTGGCGGCAGCCGGTGCGGTAAAGGATGACAACGGTGCCATCGACCTGTTCAGCCGACTGCTGCGTCTGCATGCCGAGCGCGGCGCGGCAGGCGATGGTGCGCAATCCCGAGGCTCGAAGTTGCTGGCGTTGGGGCGCGCCTTGCACCGTCTGGACCGCCTTGACGAGTATGTCGAAGCCGAGCGGCAAAACCTTGAAGGCTTCGCCGAGCCCGCGGTACTGGCGACGTTGGCAATGCGCTACAGGGTACGCTTGCGCACCAGGCTCAGGTTGCCGTTCCAGCCTGCCAGAATGCGCCTCAGGGCCGCCGCCGTAGGGTTGAGCGAGCATCGGCTGCAGGCGGCAGAGGCGGCCGTGGAAAGGGCGAACCTTCTCGTTGATGTAGTCGCAAACCTGTGCACGCGCGCATTCTGGCAGCGCTTTTTGCAACAGCGCTTCGCCCGGCCGTTCAATGACCTTGAGCAACTCGCTGCGGAGCAGCGGGCGGCACTCGCGGTAAGGCGCGATGAACTGGGTGAAGCACAGTATCTGAACCAGGAACAGGCTCTGGATGCGCAGCTGCAGGCCGATCGGCTGGAGTTGCAACTGCAACTGACCGAGCACTACGTGATCAGCCTGGAGCGCGCACCGGGTTGATGGCCACCGGCCAAACCGGTCATCCAGTTTGACAACTTAGGCCATTGCCGCAACGCCAGCGCGGCGCGAACATCGTCGGACCGATGGTTCAACTCCAAAAACAAGAAACCAGGAGTCCGACGATGCGCGATTACACCGAGGCCGCTCGTGCGTTCGACCATGGCCAGGCTGCTGCTGCGGCGCTGCATGGCAACCTCGAAGCCCTCAATGCCTGTGTCGAATGTTGCGACCGCCATGCCGGTGAGGGCAAGACCGCACTGGTCTGGGAAGACCGCGAGGGCAAGAGTGCGCGGTTGAGCTTCGATCAGTTGCAAACACTGGCTGCCCGTTTCGCCAATGTGCTCCAAGCGCAAGGCGTGGGTGCGGGTGACCGGGTCGCCGGCCTGATGCCGCGCACCCCCGAACTGCTGGTCACCATCCTCGCCACCTGGCGTCTCGGTGCGGTGTACCAGCCCTTGTTCACCGCGTTCGGCCCCAAGGCCATCGAACATCGCCTGGAGCAGTCCCACGCCCGCGTGGTCGTCACCGACAGCCACAACCGCGCCAAGCTGGACGATGTGCACGCCTGCCCGACCATCATCACCGTCAATGCCCCCAATGGTGAGCTGGACTTCCAGCAGTGCCTGGACAATGCCGCAGACAAATGCGAGCCGGTCATGCGCTCGGGCAACGACCCGTTCCTGCTGATGTTCACCTCCGGCACCACCGGCCCGGCCAAACCGCTGGAAGTGCCGCTGCGTGCCATCGTCGCGTTCCAGGGCTACATGCGCGATGCCATCGACCTGCGCCCCGAGGACAACTTCTGGAACCTGGCCGACCCGGGCTGGGCCTATGGCCTGTATTACGCGGTCACCGGCCCGCTGTCGCTGGGCCATGCCACCACCTTCTACGATGGCCCGTTCAGTGTTGAAAGCTGCGCACGGGTGATCGACAAGCTGGGCATCACCAACCTGGCCGGCTCGCCCACCGCGTACCGCCTGCTGATTGCCGCCGGGGATGACTTCTCGGCACCGATCAAGGGCCGCCTGCGGGTGGTCAGCAGTGCCGGCGAACCGCTCAACCCGGAAGTGATCCGCTGGTTCGCCGACGAACTGGGCGTGACCATCCACGACCACTATGGGCAGACCGAACTGGGCATGGTGCTGTGCAACCACCATGGCCTGCAGCACCCGGTACACCTCGGCTCGGCCGGCTTTGCCATCCCCGGCCACCGCATCGTGGTGCTGGACGAGCAGGGCAACGAACTGCCCGCCGGCCAGCCGGGCATCCTCGCGGTCGACCGCGAGCAGTCGCCGCTGTGCTGGTTCGCGGGCTACCACGGCCTGCCGACCAAAGCCTTCGTCGGCAAGTACTACCTCAGCGGCGACACCGTCGAGCTGAACCAGGATGGCAGCATCAGCTTCGTCGGCCGCAGCGACGATGTGATCACCACCTCCGGCTACCGGGTCGGCCCGTTCGACGTGGAAAGCGCACTGATCGAGCACCCGGCGGTGATCGAAGCGGCGGTGATCGGCAAACCGGACCCGGAGCGCACCGAGCTGATCAAGGCCTTCGTGGTATTGGCCAGCGGTTACCAGGGCAGCGCCGAGCTTGAAGAGGCTTTGCGCCAGCACGTGCGCCAGCGCCTGTACGCCCATGCCTACCCAAGGGAAATCGAATTCGTCAGCGAGCTGCCCAAGACCCCGAGCGGCAAGCTGCAACGCTTCATCCTGCGCAACCAGGAAGTCGCCAAACAACAAGCGCAACAGGCCACCCCTGCCAGCGCCTGAAAGGAAACCGATCATGCAAATAGCCAACAAACACTTCATCGTCAGCGGCGCCGCCTCCGGGCTGGGTGCTGCCACCGCGCAGATGCTGGTCGAGGCCGGCGCCAAGGTCATGCTGGTCGACCTCAATGCCCAGGCCGTCGAAGCCAAGGCCCGCGAACTGGGCGAAAACGCCCGTTTCGCGGTGGCCGACATCAGCGACGAGCAGGCCGCCCAGGCGGCGGTCGATGCGGCCGTCAGCGCCTTTGGCAGCCTGCACGGGCTGGTCAACTGCGCCGGCATCGTCGGCGCCGAGAAAGTGCTGGGCAAGCAGGGCCCGCATGGCCTTGCCAGCTTTGCCAAGGTCATCAACGTCAACCTGATCGGCAGCTTCAACCTGCTGCGCCTGGCCGCCGCGGCCATGGCCGAAGGGGCTGCCGATGAGGGGGGCGAGCGCGGGGTGATCATCAACACCGCCTCCATCGCCGCCTATGACGGCCAGATCGGCCAGGCAGCCTACGCTGCTTCCAAGGGCGCCATCGCCAGCCTGACCCTGCCGACCGCCCGCGAACTGGCGCGCTTCGGCATCCGTGTGATGACCATTGCCCCGGGCATCTTCGAAACGCCGATGATGGCCGGCATGACCGAGGAAGTACGCGCCTCGCTGGCCGCTGGCGTGCCATTCCCACCGCGCCTGGGTCGCCCGCAGGAGTACGCCGCGCTGGCCCGCCACATCATCGAGAACAGCATGCTCAACGGCGAGGTGATCCGCCTCGACGGTGCACTGCGCATGGCTGCCAAGTAAGGAGAGCGAACATGACCCTCGCCAATGATCCGATCGTTATCGTCAGCGCCGTGCGCACGCCCATGGGTGGCTTGCAGGGCGACCTCAAGAGCCTGACAGCGCCGCAGCTGGGCAGCGCCGCCATCCGTGGTGCCGTCGAGCGCGCCGGCATCGATGCCACCAGTGTCGAGCAGGTGCTGTTCGGCTGCGTGCTGCCGGCAGGCCAGGGCCAGGCACCGGCGCGCCAGGCCGCGCTGGGCGCCGGGCTGGACAAGCACACCACCTGCACCACCCTGAACAAGATGTGCGGTTCGGGCATGCAGGCGGCGATCATGGCCCATGACCTTCTGCTGGCCGGCACCGCCGATGTGGTGGTGGCCGGTGGCATGGAAAGCATGACCAACGCACCGTACCTGCTGGACAAGGCCCGGGGCGGCTACCGCATGGGCCACGGCAGGATCATCGACCACATGTTCATGGACGGCCTGGAAGACGCCTACGACAAGGGCCGCCTGATGGGCACCTTTGCCGAAGACTGCGCCCAGGCCAATGCCTTCAGCCGCGAGGCCCAGGACCAGTTCGCCATCGCCTCGCTGACCCGCGCCCAGGACGCTATCAAGAGCGGTCGCTTTGCTGCCGAGATCGTGCCGGTCGAGGTCACCGAGGGCAAGGAGAAGCGCGTCATCAAGGACGACGAACAACCGCCCAAGGCCCGCCTGGACAAGATCCCGCAGCTCAAGCCGGCCTTCCGCGAAGGCGGCACGGTGACCGCCGCCAACTCCAGCTCGATTTCCGACGGCGCTGCGGCGCTGGTGCTGATGCGCCGCTCCGAAGCCGACAAGCGCGGCCTCAAGCCGCTGGCGGTGATCCACGGCCACGCCGCCTTTGCCGACACCCCGGCACTGTTCCCGACCGCGCCGATCGGTGCCATCGACAAACTGATGAAACGCACTGGCTGGAACCTGGCCGAGGTCGACCTGTTCGAGATCAACGAGGCTTTCGCCGTGGTCACCCTGGCGGCCATGAAGCACCTCGACCTGCCGCACGACAAGGTCAATATCCATGGCGGCGCCTGCGCCCTCGGCCACCCGATCGGCGCTTCCGGCGCGCGCATTCTGGTGACCCTGCTGTCGGCCCTGCGCCAGAACAACCTGCGCCGTGGCGTGGCGGCCATCTGCATCGGCGGTGGCGAGGCCACGGCCATGGCTGTCGAATGCCTGTACTGAGGTGAACCATGCTGGTAACTGACGAGCAACAACAGATCGCCGACGCGGTACGCGCCTTTGCCCAGGAGCGCCTGAAGCCGTTTGCCGAGCAATGGGACAAGGAACACCGCTTCCCCAAGGAGGCCATCGAGGAGATGGCCGAGCTGGGCCTGTTCGGCATGCTGGTGCCGGAGCAGTGGGGCGGCAGCGACACCGGCTACGTGGCCTATGCCATGGCCCTGGAGGAAATCGCCGCCGGTGACGGCGCCTGCTCGACCATCATGAGCGTGCACAACTCGGTGGGCTGTGTGCCGATCCTGCGTTTTGGCAGCGAGCAGCAGAAGGAGCAGTTCCTTACCCCGTTGGCCAGCGGTGCGATGCTCGGCGCCTTCGCCCTGACCGAACCGCAGGCCGGCTCCGACGCCAGCAGCCTGAAGACCCGTGCACGTCTGGACGGCGACCACTACGTGCTCAATGGCAGCAAGCAGTTCATCACCTCCGGGCAGAACGCCGGGGTGGTGATCGTGTTCGCCGTGACCGACCCGGACGCCGGCAAGCGCGGCATCAGTGCCTTCATCGTGCCCACCGATTCGCCGGGCTACCAGGTGGCGCGGGTCGAGGACAAGCTCGGCCAGCACGCCTCCGATACCTGCCAGATCGTTTTCGACAATGTGCGCGTGCCGGTGGCCAACCGCCTGGGTGCCGAAGGCGAGGGCTACAAGATCGCCCTGGCCAACCTCGAAGGCGGCCGCATCGGCATCGCCTCGCAGGCGGTGGGCATGGCCCGCGCGGCGTTCGAAGTGGCGCGCGACTACGCCAACGAGCGGCAGAGCTTTGGCAAGGCGCTGATCGAGCACCAGGCGGTGGCCTTCCGCCTGGCCGATATGGCGACCAAGATTGCCGTGGCCCGGCAGATGGTGCTGCACGCCGCCGCGCTGCGCGATGCCGGGCGCCCGGCGCTGGTGGAAGCGTCGATGGCCAAGCTGTTTGCCTCGGAAATGGCCGAAAAGGTCTGTTCGGATGCCTTGCAGACCCTGGGCGGTTATGGCTATCTGAGTGACTTCCCGCTGGAGCGGATCTACCGCGACGTTCGGGTTTGCCAGATCTACGAAGGCACCAGCGACATTCAGCGCATGGTCATTGCGCGCAATCTTTGAAGGAGCAGACTGCATGGCATTCGAAACCATCCTGTTGGACATCCACGGCAAGGTCGGCCTGATCACCCTCAACCGCCCGCAGGCGCTGAACGCGCTGAACGCGCAGATCGTCGGCGAGATCAACCAGGCTCTGGACCAGCTCGAGCGCGATCCGAACATCGGCTGCGTGGTGCTGACCGGTTCCGCCAAGGCCTTTGCCGCTGGTGCCGACATCAAGGAAATGGCCGAGCTGCAATACCCGCAAATCTACGTAGACGACCTGTTCAGCGATTCCGACCGCATTGCCAACCGGCGCAAGCCGATCATTGCCGCGGTGTCCGGTTTTGCCCTGGGCGGCGGCTGCGAGCTGGCGATGATGTGTGACTTCATCCTGGCGGCGGACAATGCCAGGTTCGGCCAGCCGGAAATCAACCTTGGCGTGCTGCCGGGCATGGGCGGCACCCAGCGCCTGACCCGTGCGGTGGGCAAGGCCAAGGCCATGGAACTGTGCCTGACTGGTCGTCTGATGGGGGCTGAGGAAGCTGAGCGTGCTGGCCTGGTGGCGCGTATCGTGCCGCAGGCGGAGCTGGTGGAAGAGGCGCTGAAGGTGGCTGCGACCATTGCCAGCAAGTCGATTCCGGTGAGCATGATGGTCAAGGAGAGCGTCAACCGTGCGTTCGAAGTCACCCTTAGCGAGGGTGTACGCTTCGAGCGGCGGGTGTTCCATGCGGCGTTTGCTACCGAAGACCAGAAAGAGGGGATGGCTGCGTTCATTGCCAAGCGCGAGGCGCAGTTCAAGGACCGCTGATTGGAATCGGCGTTGCCGCTGCCGCTGCCGTTGCTTTTGCTTTTGCTTTTGCTTTTGCTTTTGCTTCTAAGTGCACGGTAGTTCAGGCGCCGCCGATTGCGACTTCAGGAGGCCGAGCGAAGGGACTGCGGAGGGAGGTGACGGGCATGGATGCCCGTCAAGCGCTGAGGCCCCATGGATGGGGCCTGCAGCGCGTACTCCCGGGAGCAGGCCCGTAGCGAGGGGACCCCGGAGCG